>CAKZUU010000436.1 GCA_937922175.1 uncultured Gemmataceae bacterium | reverse complement strand
GCCAGAAGTTGGCCCAGTTGCCCCTGGGCCGTCAAGACACGCCCTCGGGCATCGCGTCGTTGCAGCGGCAAATCCATCGTGATCGCGCCTTCCAAAAGGGTTTCGTCGGGGGCATTGGGGCCGCTGCCCGATTTCCCTTTGCCGACATCTTGTGCCGCAAAAACGGACAGATTGACCGCCGGGAGAAGTTGGTTCTCCGCGAGGCGCAGTTCGACGGCGACTCGTTCCTTTTGCAGTTGCAGACGGTGCAACTCGGGACGACGGGCATAAGCCTCTTGGACCGGGCCGTTCACGTCCGGGTCCGGAGGTGGCGGCACCGTCACGCTGAGAAATTCGGGTGGCAGTTGGCTGCCTCGGGGAGTCAGCGGCTCACCCGAATCGTCGCGGAAGAACAACGACAACTCGAAGGCGGCTTGCTGCCATCGGCGCTCGGCGGCAATCAGCGTCCCCTCGCGTTCAACAATCAGCCGACTGTTGTCGATCGCCACGAAATCGCTGATCTGGCCGCGACGGGCTTGTTCTTCCAAACCGGCCTGACGATCGCGGGCGAGCTTCAACAACGCCTCCGCGATGCGGTACTGTTCTCCCGCTGCGACCCAGGCCCAGTAAGCTCGAGTCGCTGCCCGCAGAAAATCGAGTCGGGCACGTTGGATGACGGGCTCGGCCAGATTTTCCTGAATTTGAGCCTGGCGGAGACTGGCCCGTCGACGGTCGATACCACTGTCGCGTAACAGCGGCAGAAGGAGACCGCCGCGGAATTCGCCTCCCTCGTTGGTTTTGCGGTCACCGTAGTAGATCGGGAAATCGCCAAAGCCGAAGCGGTAGCCACCGAACAACGTCAACCCGCTAAAAGGCGTGGCTTGTTCGAGAACCATGTCCAGGCGGTGGCTGTCAAAAGAGCCCCCTTGAAGCGACTCGCGGAAGCGGAAATTGGCATCGAACCCGCCCTCAGCGGAGAGACGTTGCCCCGAGGTGATGACCCGCTCTTGAACGACGGCAAGCAGCAGAGGATAGTGCCTTTCGACACTGGCCAAGACATGGTCGAGGCCGAGTATCTCCGGTGAGGGGTGGGGCGGATCGGGCCGCTGGGGCGGCGGGTGAGGCAGACTCCGATCTTGGGCGATCGGCGGCGGCAGTTGCGGCGGGAGGTAAGGTCGGCGGACGCCTTGATACGGCGGAATCGGCGAGGTGCAACCCGCTGCGACCAACAGCGCCATCCCCAACCACCAGCGCCTCCGTGCGCGGTGCCGGTGCATGTCATTTCCTCTGAATCGGCCCGAGAGGTTTAGTGGCAACTTTGTCGGCCGGCTCCCGAATCGGCGGGAACCCGTTCAACTGCCGCCACAATTCGTAACCCGCCGAGACTTGTTGCAACAAAACCCACCCCTGAGCACGGACCCCCTGTCGCAAATACTCTTCGTTCGGCCAAGGCTCGTCATCCGGATCCGGTTCGACCAGAATCCGAAAACGGCCCTTGTCATCCGACGTTGGGTCCACCAGGTACACTTTCCCCCCGAAAGTGCCCCGGGCGACGGACGGCCAACCAACGAATTGGACCGCGGGCCAACCCTCGAATTGGAGCCGGACCCGATCGCCTTTTCGCACCAGCGGCAGGTCGTTCCCGTCGATAAAAAGCTCGGCGACAATACCGGGATGCTCCCCCTCTGTCAAGACGGTGACATCGGGAACCAACACGGCCAACCGTTCCCCCGGTCGCACGAGAATCCCTCCTTGCTCCGCATTGGCCAGTAGCCGAAAAACGGTCCCGTCCACCGGTGCATCGATGTATTGCGCCCGTTGCCGGGCAATCCGCACTTCGATCTGGGCTTTGTCCCGACGCACCGTGGCGACTTCTGCCTCCGCCGCCTGACGCGCTGCTCGTTCAGCGTTGATCATGGCTGAAGTGTCGGCATCGATCCGGTCGATCGAGTCTTTCGCAAACTGTTCCCCCGCCTTCGCCAACTCCACCCGGGCTTGCGCCTGCTTCAACTTGGCTCGAGCCGTCTCCAGTGTCTGACGTGCCACCTCCAAATCTCGTTCGGAGGTCAGGCTTCCCTTGGGGCTTTCAAACAGTTCTTTCTGCCGACGATAATTCGGTTCGGCCGCGTCGTAGACCGCCTGCGCCTCCAGCAGGGCTTGCTCGGCTTCCTGGATGCGTGTCTGCGCCTGGAAGAGAAGATTCTGTTGCAGCGTGATGGCCAGCCGACGCGAGTCCTCCAGGTTGCGAATGCGAGCATCGATCTCGCGCACACGGTTTTCGGCGGCCGAAAGTCGATCCAGAATGGCTCGCTCCTCATCCAGCAGGCGCTGTTCGAGATTGGGATCGTTATCCACCATCTCCAGAATCCGCTGCCCCGCTTTGACGCGATCGCCTTCAACGACGAACCATTTCTTGATTCGGCCCTCGATCGGCGAGACGATGAATTGCGGTCTCTGCGTGGGGTTGAAGGCGATAGCACGCCCCACCCCATGCACCGATTGCGTCCACGACACCGTCAACAGAGCGAACGGCAAGAGCAGCAAAACGGCGAGCAAGATCTGGGACAAACGCCGCGCCCAGCGGGGCGATCGCGTGAGTTCTTCCGCAGTCAGAGGGCGAGGAGAACGTGGGCGTCTGATTTGCGCCACGGCCATGGTATCATCTCCGATGCGACAGATCGGCGGGTCCGACTTCGGCTCGCCGCTTCGGTATCGTCACGCAACGATCGCACAACGATGCCACCTCCAGACTGTGGGTCACGACCAGGAGAGTCCAACGGGCATCCCGCCCCAAAATGGCGGGAACGACCTCGTCGCGCACACTGCGGTCCATATCGTCGAGCACCTCATCAAGGACCAAAAGACGGGGCTCGCCGACAATCGCTCGGGCCAGCATCAGGCGCTCGGCCTGGCCCAACGAGAGAGGCCGACCGCCGGACGTCAATCGGGTCTGCAATCCTTCCGGAAGATCGAGCACATCGTCGAGAAGCTTCACCATTTGCAAGGCCCGGCGGACATCGGCGACGCTGAGTTCGTCGCGGCCCATCCGCACATTCTCCAGAAGCGTGCCCTCGAACACCTCGATCCCGCGAACGATCGCCACGTGAGACCGCAATGATTCCAGACGAAGATCGCGGACATCCATCCCGTCGATCTCGACGTAGCCGCTGTCCGGTTCCCGCATCCCGAACAACACTTCGATGAGCGTGGTCTTTCCCGCCCCGTTCGGACCGAGGAGAGCGACACGTTCACCAGGTTGCAGCTCCAGATGGAAGTTTTCCAGAATGCGTCGCCGACCACCTTCGTAGGAGAAACTAATGTTGTGGATTTTCACATGCGCTCCAGTCCCTCGCTCCAGATGTGTCGTGCCATCTACACGCTCCAGAGGCAGATCCATGAGATGGCCGAGCTTCTCGACGGCCGCCAGCAGGTCGTAGTAGCTCTCCAATTGCTTGCCGAGCTTGGTGAACGACGCCACCACCAGGGTGACGATCAGTTCAGCCGCCACCAGTTGGCCCAGCGTCAGTTGGCCCTCGATCACCAGATAACCGCCGATCCCGAGCAACAAGGTGTTCGCGGCGGCTTGGAGCAGCAAGGCGAAAAAGAACTGCCGCATCACGATCCGGAAATGATCGCTGCGGCAGGAGAGATAAAATCGGGTGAGTTGATCCGCCCGCTCCCGGGCGAAGCGCGGTCCCCCTCCTAATTTAAAGGCGCTGGGGTTGCGAGCCAACTCTTCCATCCAACTGGCGACGGCATATTTCGCGCGAGACTCGGCAATACTGGTGCGAACCGCTCCTCGACCCAGCACGAAAACGATGAAGGCCAACGAACCGATCAGGATGAGGTCGAACCCGAGGAGCATTTCATGGTACGCCGCCAGCAGGATCAGGCCGATCGACGTCTGCAGAACCACGGTGACGCCGTCGAGAAGCAGAGTGGCCGCGCTTTTCTGCACCGTCAGTACATCGAAGAAGCGATTCACCAATTCTGGCCCATGGGCTCGATCAAACGCCTGAAGCTGCACCCGGGGGAGCCGATAGGCCAGATCCGCGACGACATCAGCGAAGATCCGTCGTTGCAAATACTCGACGACAATCGTTTGCAGAGCACGCAGCACGGAGGCAAGGGTCAAGGCGATGAGCAAAATGATGCACAACACGATCAATTGCTGCATCAACGTGGCGAGAGCCACGGTGTTCACGACAGCCATCGCGGTGATCGGCACGGCCAAGCTGAGCAACCCGACGACGATGGAGTACACGACGACAACGACGATGTCGCGCCACTCAGAGCGCAGCAACCCCAACACTCGTGCCAAGGGCGAGGGACCGTGATCGTGGTCATGGTCCGCATGGGGCGAGCCGATCATTGGCTCGGTCATCGGAGCGGCCCGTTGGGCCGAAAGCCACTCCAAGACGGCTTCGGCGTCGACGGCCCCCAACCGCTCGGCGATTTCGTCGGGAGTGAGCGGTTCGTCGGGGTCGCCTTCTTCGAGTGGAAGGAGTCGCCCTCGGCGCCCGCCCTCGACTAGCAAATGCCAACGGGCCGGACCCTGGGCCGAGACACTGTAGATCGCCAAAGGACCTTCGTGCACCGCGTCGAGCGCCTCACGAATGGTTAAATGCCGCGCGACGATTTGCAGATCGAGCGACTCGGCCGCTTGCAGTAATCGCTGCCGAGCGGCTCGGGGCGCCGTGGGAGGAATTTCGACCTGAGCTTTGCGGAGTGCCAACTGAGCCTTCAACGCATCGAACGGAGCTTCGACCGCGGCGCACATTTGCCGAAGAATCACGAAGACCTCCGGCTGTGAAATCATCGGCTTGCCGCTGCGGGAATCTTCCAATATCGTCGGATGAAGGCCCGGCATTGTGGTACTCCCTACGCGGCGCGCGGCCGCTTTCGCTCCCCGTCAACCGCGCTCGATTTTCGGTCGTTCGCCCAAGGTGAACAATATCACGCTCTCCCCCGTCAGGGTACTCACGTCCGTGTGCAGGCTGACGACTTTCACCCCGAGAATATCGTAGATCACAGCGTCCAGCATCGGCCGCGCATGCTCCAATAGTTCCAACCGCATCCGCTTGATCAGGTCGCGTCCTCGGTCCTGTGCTTCGACTTGAGCTAATTTCGTCTCCGCCGGTGTCAACACCCCTTGCAGCCGGACCAACACCAAATCGTCGATTAAGTAAGTTTTAACCGACAAGGGACCACGCCCCATGTATTCCTTCTTGAATCGAACGATCGCCTGACTGATCTCCGCTTCGAGCTCGTACCGCGATTTCATGAAGCGAATCCCTTATCCCCTCAGCGGCCCTGAAACTCCCCGTCGCGCCGGCGCTCAGCGCAACTCCGCACGCGGCGCGACCACGGATGTCCGTATGTAGAAGTTACAACAGCGATGGCAATGGATCACTCGAGGCAAAGTCAGGGCTGCGAACCGATCGGCAGAGGTTCAAAAGACGGGCGTTGGTCTCGTCGCACGAGAAATTCGCCGCTCTCATCCAGGCGAAACAAGCTCACGAGTCGAATTCGGCCCTCCGACACTTGGGGACCGACGACAGGATCGTGCGCGAGTTGTTCCGCATGTTGAGCCAACAGGCGCATTGCCACGGTGCGATCATGGGTCGCTTGCTGAATTCGTTGACAGATCCGCTCCATCAATGACGCGGGAGGACCGACCATGGGCGGGGACGACATCGTCGACAGGGCGGAACAACGCGAATGTCCTAAAAGCCAAATTTCCCGAACACGCTTCTGCTCGAGCAATTGATACAGTCGTTGCCGACCTTCGTCTTCCAACGCGGCGAAGGCGGACCCCCTGCCGGCCGCGGTTCGCCACACGATCAGTGCGGGCCGGAATTGCAAGAGTCTCTCCAGCGGTAGATGCCGGTCCTTGCAGGCAATCACCAGGACCGATGGTATCTCGATGTCTGTCGCCGTCCATGATGTCACAGAAGAGTCAGGCCAAATTTCACGTCGCTCCAGGGCCATCGGCTCTCTCCTGGTCAGGGATCAATCCTCACCTCTTGAGTGAGCGAAGAAGTCAACAGCGTGCTTTTTCGGCAGAAGCGTTAACAACCAAGCTACAAAAAAAGGCCGGTGAGATGTTGTACCTCACCGGCCTCCTTTCTCCTCGACGCGATCACCCCGAGGAGACGTTTAGCCAATCTTCGCCGAGTGACCGCAGCGCGCCTCAAAAGCGTCCCACGCTCACCCCAGGCCCATCTTAAAAAATTTGCCCCGACAGGTCAAGAAAAAGGAAAGGACCGACGAGGCATGATTGGCGGATCCGATGTCAGAACTCAATAAGGGATTGGGTTCTAACGACAGCCCATTCATCGGGGAAGGTATGAAAGGCGAAGGCGGAGATCCATCGCGGCCGAGTTTCCCAATAGATGGCCCGGACAGGAGAGAGCGACAGACGATGATTGGTTTCTTCAACGAAGACGAAGGAGTCGCGGCCCAGACCGGAGCGAAGTTCGTCATGGACGCGGAAGAATGGTTCCGGTGCCAATCGCTCGACTTGGAAGGTGACTTGGTACTGGATGCCGTGAGGTCCGCCGACCCAAGCCGAACGCTGTCCCTCCAAGCGATGTCGCAATAACCTGCCACCCTCGGGCAATTCTTCGGCGGCCGCCGCGACCTCCGTCAGGTGACCCGCGGGGCCCGTCCAAGAGACGACATGTCCGGAAACCGTCAGCCACATCTCCAAGCGCCAATCCGCTCGGACCAACCGACGAACCCCCAGTCGTTGGAACAACTCTGGATGCAAAGGCCGACGAAACAACTGCAACGACATCGTTTCAATCGGCGGCCGCAAATGGAAATGGGTCGTCATGGCGCCATCCTAACGCCGAATCAGCATAAGTCAGAATGAGCAGAGCGAGGACGAACTATAACGAGTCCGATCATAAAGAAAAGAGGACTCTTTCCGAGCATCATCGCTCAAAGGTGAGGCCGGGAGAATGAGAATGCAGAGGCTGAAACAAAAAAAGCGAAACGTCCTGGGGAGGACGTTTCGCGGAGAGCCAACCGGAGATCGCCTGACTTAGTTCTTTTTGGGTTCCGGCTCAGGCATCTTCGCGGGCGGAGCCGCCTGTGGAGCCGCCGGTTGAGCGGGAGCGGCCGGAGCGACCGCCGTGCCACCGCAGCAGCCGTGGGTCGTCACGACAACCGCGTTGCAGCAAACTGGGGCGCAGCAAGTGGTTGGGGCGCAGCAAGGATCGCAGCAGGAATGAGCGACGGCACCATGGCAGCCACCCCGACGACCGAACAGTTTGCCGCGAAGACCCAAGAAGCCGCCACCGTTGCAACCCGCGCCGCCATCACAGCTTGAGCCACCATGGCAAGCGTAGCCGCCATCGCAGCCGTGCCGTCGGCCACGAAGCCCCAAGAACCCGCCGCCATTGCACCCGTACGAGACGTGAGCGCCGGTGCAGGAATACACCGCGCCACCGTCACAGCCACCCCGACGACCGAACGCCAAGTCATCAGCCGGACTCGTCATCGCCATCATCAACACGACACTGTACATTCAACCAACCTCCCGCAAGTGAAAAATTTGAAAACAACATCCATACCACTCGGCCTCTCGAAGGCTGTACCACCGCTGCCCGAGGGTCGAGGGCGCGACTTTTCCCTGTCGATCGCCGATTGATGGAACTGGAGACCACAGTCATGCAATCGGTGTGCTGAAAATAGTAAAACTGGCCAAATTAAAGGTCAATAGAAAAGTGGGTTGACTGCGATTTTTGGGGAAAATATTGCTGTCATTCTCGGAACTCCAATTGCGAAAACCTTGATGCCGCCGAGGCCTTCTCACGCCGTGCCAACCACTCGCGGATAGGCAAGCGACAACTGGAAATTCCGAGTTCAGCCGAGTCTGCCGATCCTACCCCCGACGCTCTTCTCGTCGCGCAACGAAATTATCCCGATGAATCCGCGAATACGCATTTCGCAAATCGGGCGTGCCTTCTTGAAAAATTTTACGTATTCTCGGGGTAGATCGCCTAAAATACCGGACATTTACATCCGATTTTTCCAACGGTCTCTCATCGTCCCGTGTTCCTTAAATGGGGTGGATTGCCTGGCCAGAAGAGGAGGCCGACTTGTGAATGCCACGCATACAGAACCGATGGGGGTCTACGGCCGCTTGGCCCTTGGAGGTTTGGCAACGATTGGGATTGCTGCGTTGTTCGAGGTCGTCGGTTGGACCAGCAGCACCATCTCAGCTGCTCGAGTCGTTTTGGTATTTTTCGGTGCTCTTCTGGTGGGGATCGCCTTGTGGAAGAGGCCGAGCTACATCCGGCTGTACATGTTGGCGACGGCCGCCGCCTTTCTCTCCCGCTTTGGAATGCCTGCTGAGTGGGACTCCTTCAGCGTGCTGTCGGGTCTGGGAACGATTGCCGCGGCCATCGGCGGAGTGCTCGTCGCGCTGCCCGAGGGCTATCGGAAGCTGGCGGCCAGCGCCATCATGCTGTTTCACTTCGGGGGGATTTTGTCTGCGGTGACCGGCCCGCTCTCGCCGCCGTGGCTCTCGACCGTGGCGGGTATTCTCGTTTATCGCCCGTATTTGCAATGCCTCTACCTGACCAACGCTTACCACTTTTATTCGCCGGAGCCGGGCCCCGCAAGCCAAGCATGGTTCTTTATCAAGTACAAGCCCGACGCCAACGGCGTCACCAGTGCGACGTGGTACAAGTTTCCGCGGCGTCCGCAAGACATGACCGATCCGCTCATGCTGTCGTACTACCGGCGGCTGTCGCTCACCATGCGCTTGGAAGACTACATCCCCAACCCCATCATCACCGACCAGATGAAAAAAGCCCGAGTCTTAGCGGCCCAGGGAGAGAATGGGATTCCGTTACACTTCGAGTATATGCCCCTCGAGCGTCAATACCGCATGCCGACGGATGTCGCCCGGGACTTGATCTTGCCGTCGTTCGTCCGCCATGTGGCACGTCGCCCGGATTTGCAGCATCCGGATGGCCAAACGAAAATCGAGTCGATCAAAGTGTACCGGGTCGAGCATCGAATTCTGGCTCCGACTCTCTTGGAAGTCGGCATGCGTCCCTATGACCCGACGACCTACCTGCCATACTACCTCGGCGAGTTCGACCCCGAGACGGGCGAATTACTTGACCCGGGCGACCCGCTGCTGTATTGGATGGTGCCGATCATTTATGCTCCCAACCCTGCGAAAGGCGATATTCCGCCTTGGCACACCCCACGCAAAAACCCTGATGATTTCATCCTGATCGACGGGGTGCGACGGCACACCGGCGGAAGCGACCATACCTTGGCGAAGTAACGTCGGACATCGCCAGCCTCGCGCTGGAACGATGCAACCAAACCACCAGTGTCTCATATGATGGGTAACGGAAATGGCCAATCAATCTTCGCAACCCTCGGGTCTTTCGTCGTCGGAGTCCGGCTGGAGACGGGCGGCCCAAGCTTGGAACAATTTCTTTTTCAAGCCGAGTGACCCGACAACGCTCGGTTTAATGCGGATTTGTGCCGGCATTTTCACGCTGTACGTCCACTTGGCCCACACGCCGGACTTGTACCACTTTTTTGGTCCGAAGGGTTGGGCCGATCACGAACTCGCCACCGCCCTGCGCAAGGAGTACGCGACGCCCCACGTCACTTGGACCTGGAGCGATCAACAATCGTACAACATCGTCCCGCCGATGGAGCGCCGAGTCCGTCAGGCCTTCCTTCTGAATTGGGCACAGCATCTGCCGGCGGATCCAACAACCCGTCGCGAGGCGTTGGAGTACTTGCTTTCGCTGCCGCCGAATGCGGCTCATGCCGGAGAAGGACTGGCATTTGCCGAATACCTCGTCATTCGTCCCAAATCGGAAACGTCGCGACCCACGAGCGACAACTATCGCCTCGCCACGGAAGAGGAACGACGTCAACTCCTCGGTCTTCTGACGAAGCCGACCATTGAACCGGTCGATAAAAACCAGCTCCCCGCGTTCGTCCATGATCTGACGCTTGAGCGTCGGCAGCAGATCGCGAGTTCGGTCGAGCGATTCGTCAAAACGATGTCACGGACCTCGCCCGGCGACATCGCGATGGTCTTTCTTCATTTGAATCAGCAACTCACGATCCCGATCAGCGCCCGTCGCGAGACCGACCCTCGCAGCGAATTTCAACGGACGATGCTGTTTTTGACGGGGCAACCTGAACCGAACCAACCCGACGATGATCGTGGTCCGTTCCTGCCCAACAATCTCGAGGAGCGCCGACAGGTGTTGGAGTACATCACCAAATGGATGCTGGATCCTCGGAAGGTTTACGCTCAGGGGCAATACATTTTTTCGTTCTGGTTTCACATCACGGACCCGCGGCTGATGGCGGTGACCCATGCGGGGGTGTTAGTCGTCATGGCCTTGTTTGCCTTGGGGCTTTGGACACGCATCACCTCCGCGCTGACCTGGATCGCGGTCCTCAGTTACATCAACCGCTGTCATCAGATGGTGTTCGGCATGGACACCATGATGAACATTGCCGTGTTCTATCTGACGATCGCCCCGAGCGGGGCGGCCCTGTCCTTGGATCGCTGGTTGGAGAAGCGACGAGCCCTGCGGGAATTGGAGAAGGCCCGACGAGACCGTCGACCGACCGCTACTTGGGAGGCTATCCTTGCGGGCCCGCGTCCCAGCGCGTTGGCGACGTTTGTCACTCGCTGTTTCCAGATCCACTTCTGCTTCATCTATGCCGCCAGCGGATTGTCGAAGCTGAAAGGGCCCGCCTGGTGGAATCATCAAGCCATCTGGAACACGTTCGCCAACCCAGAGTTCTCCCCGGTCGTGTTCGAGCCGTTCATGCAGTTCGTCATCCTGTTAGCTCAGCATCGCTGGTTGGCGGAGATTTTGATGTCGTTGGGCGCGGTGTACACGCTGTTCTTGGAGATCGCCTTCCCCTTCCTGGTCTGGCGGCCCGTGCTTCGGCCGTACATGGTCGTCGGCGGTATCCTCCTGCACACGGGGATCGCTCTGCTGATGGGTCTGACAGTGTTCGGCCTGTTCATGCTGGTGTTGTTGATGTCGTTTATCCCGCCCGAAACCGTGCAACGCTGGCTGGAACTGGGGACGAAGGCTAAAGAGAGCAAGGCCGTGCCGGCACCCCCCGCGAGGATCGACAGCGTGCGCGTTTGACCCGCGGTCACGAATGTGTTCGATGATCTGCCGGGAGGCGGGCGTGGGCCTCCCGGTTTTTGTTTGAAGGGCAAATTGTCGGCGATGAGGGGATGCGATCCTTGGCAATCGCCGTCCATTTTGCCCAATTGTTCAAGTCCCTGCTCTTCCCAGCCGATGTTGGACGAAAGAAGGTCGGTCCGCGCACGGCGCCAGGAGGGTGCGGTACCGGGTCGTCCATGAGGGACGCGAGCCATGCCTCTGCGGATTGCTGCCATCCGGTGCGGCGTCCTGCTCCTGCTCGCTGGGGCGTGGCCGAATTTCTATCCATCGCGAGCGCAAGCCCAGGCGCCCGCCGTACCGGCGGAGCGCGGGTTTATCCGCAGCCGCAACTTCCAGATGCCGTTCAATTTGCCGCCCGGTGACGTCACCAAGGTTCAATCGGTGAAGCTGTACGTGCGATCCGCCGCCTCGCGCGAGTGGCAACTGCATGCAACAGCCACGACCGCCCAGACACGCTACGACCCCGTCAGTCGGCAGCAGGTCGGATCGTTTGATGTTCGACTCGACCAGGATGGCGTTTATGAATTCGCCATCATGACCGTCTTTACCGACGGCGCCTCGGACCCGCCCGGAATCGACGCGTTGCGTCCGGAACAGTCGGTCATCGTCGACACCGTTCCCCCCGAGATTGTGCTGAAACCGATGCCCACTCGGAAGACGGCCGACGGGTCTCTGGTGGTCGGCTATGAGTGGCGCGTCACCGACGACCATTTGGCCCGGAACAGCGTCCGCGTTGAGGGCCGCTGGTACGATGTCCCGACCTGGCATCCCATCGACACCGAGACCGAGGGCCGACGCGAGTGGACCATTCCCGCCCAACGCCCGATGGAAGTGCGCGTCTCGGCAGCGGACAAGGCAGGCAACGTCACCTCGCGCTCACGCCTGCTGGGTCAGCAAGGCAGCGGGAGCATGACCGGTCAGACCGGTCGCGCGGGGGGCGACGGGCCTCACCTTCCCCAAACCAACTTCCGCTTGGTGAACAGTCAAACCATTCAATTGAAGTACCGCATTCACGATCGGCCGCCTTCCGGCTTGGATCGCTTGGAGTTGTGGGTGACGCGGCTGGGGAACAAGTGGGAGCGGGTGGAGCAAGAATTCAAAGTTCCCGACGATACCAGTGAAACAGCCGAAATCCCCTATCAAACGACGCAAGACGGCACCTACGGCTTCACCATCATCGCCTACAGCAAGGCCGGGATTGCTTCGCGTGCGGCCCCGAAAAACAACGATCCGCCGCAACTGTGGGTCGAGGTCGATACCAAACCTCCCACCGCCACGTTGAAGACCGTGCGTCTGGCTCGGCCGGATGACTCGCGCACGCTGCAACTGGAATGGACCGCCGAAGACAAAAACATCGAAGCCTTGCCGATCATCTTCGAATACGCCGAACTCGATAGCGCCGGCAATGCATCGCCGAACTGGAAGGAACTGACACCGCCGTTGTCGAACAATGGTCGATACGTCTGCGCGACGCCGCAACTTCCGCCGTCGTCGTATCAGTTCAGGGTACGCATGCATGTGTTCGACCGGGCGGGCAACGTTGCCACCATCGAGCATCCGAGCCCCGTAAGTGTCGATGTGATGAAACCACAGGTCGAGATATTCGACGTCAACTCGACAAAGACACCTTCCGCGTCGTCGCCGCCGGAGCGTGGTCCGTCGCTGCCCTCCAGCGGCAACTCGGCCGGTCCGCCGAGTCTGTCGCCCCCGGGCACGGGCGATTTGCAACTAAGTCAGCCACCCGGCTTGCCACGCCACTAAGACCAAGGCTCCCAAGATAAGACGATAGGGCACGAAGACGCGGAGCGTGTGCCGCCGAACATAGTGCAAAAACCAGGCGACCACTGCCCAGGCCACCAGGAACGACGTGACGAAGCCCACGAGCAACACGCCCCAACGCTCCGGCGTTACGGGCGACCGATGTTTGAGCAGCGAATATGCCGCCGCGGCGCTCATCGTCGGGATGCTCAGCAGAAAGGAGAAGTCGGCAGCGGCTCGCGTGCTCAAGCCACACAGTCGACCGCCCAGGATCGTCGCCGCCGACCGCGACACGCCCGGAATCAGCGAGGCCACCTGCGCAATGCCAATCACCATCGACGCGAGTGGCCCGACGTCATGCACGTCCCCGATACGGTCTCGTCCTCGACGCATCCGCTCGATCAACTCGATGGCCAACGCTCCGCCGATCAGCGCTAGACCCACTGGCAGCGCACTGGACATCAACGCATCGATCGTCTTTTTTCCGACTACGCCAACAGCACCCGCTGGGATCACTGCCGCCGTGATCCACACGACAGGATGCCGCCAACGAGGGGTCGTCGGTCGCTGGGCGATGAAATCGCGCAACAGAACTCCCAAACGCCGGGCATAATACACAACGACCGCGAGGATGGCACCGAGTTGGATCACAACGGTGAACATCCGCCAAAACGAGTCGCCCTCCAAATCAATCTTCAGGACATGTTCGACCAGCAGCATGTGACCGGTGCTGCTGATCGGGAGGAACTCGGTCACCCCTTCGACGATTCCGAGCAAGATGGCCAACAACCAGTCGCTCATGGTCGAGACAGTGTAGCAACTTCGCCCGGCTCTGTAGCCGCCGATGGGTCCGGCGGCAGAATCCGGATGTCAAAATGGCACGAGGCAAGGCGGAGGCAACGGCAGGTCAATTGTCGAAACTCCTTTTCATTTCAATGGTTAGAGTGCAAAAAAGGAAAGACGCCCCATCGGCACGGAGATTGTACGGAGGGAGAAACGGACGGGAAAAGTCCCGGACCGAGTTGTCAGCAGCCTATGACCTGAATCGTTTGACGGACCGTGGGCATCGAATTGAGTGTCGTGAGAAGAATGGGAAGCACTCAGTGGGAACGATGGAGGTGTGAACAATGCAAGCACGATTCGCCTTCCCCGATTTGTGGAACGAGATGAGCCGTGTCCATGACGAGTTGAGCCGTTTATTCGGCCGAGTCACGGGTAATGGCCTCCGCGTGATGGCTCCGGCAGGCCCCTCTGTCAATGTTTGGGATGACGAACACAATGTTTACGCCCAAGCGGACCTTCCGGGGATTGACGCCAGCAAGCTCGAGGTGTTCGTCACCGATGGCGATACTCTGACCATTCAAGGCGAGCGGGTGCCGTTGGTTCCGCAAAACGCGATTTGGCATCGCCAAGAGAGGGCCTTCGGTCAATTCATGCGCCAAGTGTCGCTGCCGGCCTTGGTTGATCCGGATAAGGTCGAGGCCAAATACGAACATGGTGTCCTGTATCTGACCATGCCGAAGAGCGAGGCGGCCAAACCCCGTCGCATTGCGGTCAAAGCGTAATCAGGTTCGGCGCGCTCTCGCCGCGACGACATTGGCGGTGGGACCGCCAAGAGAGTCCATCATTCGCCAACACCCCAGACGAGGAGACAAGCCCATGTCCGAACAAGCTCTGCAAAAACGCGAAACCACGCAATTGACCCGCCCGACGGAGACGAGCCAGGACGTCACACTGACCCCCCGGGTGGACATCGTCGAGACCGACGAGGAACTGCTGTTGTACGTCGATTTGCCCGGCGTGTTGCCGCAAGATGTCGATATCCGATTCGAGCAAGGCGAGTTGACGCTGTGTGGTCGCCGCACGCCGCAAACCAAAGGACGACCTTGGCTATGGGAGTATGAGGCAGGTGGCTTCCATCGGGTCTTCCGGGTGACCGAGCAGATTGCGGCAGACAAGATCACAGCAGAGATGAAAGACGGCGTGATGACCGTTCATTTGCCGAAAGTCGAGGCGGCCAAACCCCGTCGCATCGCCATCAAAGCCGGGTGAACTTTTCCGTCGGGGAAGGCGGACCGCGGGCTGGGAGCCGATTCCCTCGTCCGGACCGAATCCCCCCTGTTTCTTCCATCCACCTGCATCGGTCCTCGGACGGTTCCCGGCTCGCCTCCGCCGTCAGCCCATCCCGAAGTACCGGGACAACTCCTCGGTGATTTTCCCTGTGTTGTCCATGCGGGGAACCTTATGTTGGCCCCCGTATTTCCCTTTGGATTTCATCCACTCGGCAAACCCGCCGGGTCGCACCACAATGACCTCGGGCGGACCGAGGGTGATCGAGCCGACTCGATACGCCGCGTAGTCCTTATTGATCTCGTGCAATGCCTCGTCCAACAGTTGCCTAAACCGCGCCATTTCATTCGGGAGTCGGTTGAATTCGATGAGATAGCGATGCCGACCCGGGTCCCTCGCTTTCGCTGGGAATACGGGACCGACATGAAAATCGACGACCAACGCTCCCGTTGCCTCGGCGGCGATCGTCACGGCCCGTTCGATTTCTTCTGCAATCAAGTGCTCGCCGAAGGCCGATAAAAAGTATTTCGTTCGGCCCGTGAAATGCAGCAGCGGAACGTCTCGCCGATCAAATCGCACGGTATCGCCCAGGACATACCCATACAGCCCCGCGCAGGTGGTGAGAACGACGGCGTAATTCACGCCCGCCTCCAGATCGGCCACCCAATGCCGCGTCGGACGGTCCGACCCGAGTTCTTCGACCGGGACAAACTCGAAAAAAATCCCGTGGTCCCCGACGAGCCGCAGCAACCCGTGCCGTTTGTCCTCGACCGCGACGTAACCTTCCGAGGCCGGGTAAGTGTCCTGGAACACGACCGAATCGTTACCAATCACTTCGCGAAAAATCCGGCGATAGGGGTCGAACATGGCCCCCCCGTGGATCACCAATCGCAACTCAGGCCAGATTTCGCTCACGGTCGATTTGCCCGTCACTTTTTTCAAATAGTCGAACAGGGTGAGCAGCCAGGACGGGACCCCGCTGATGACGGTAATCGGCAAATTGGCGGATTGCTCGGCGAGAATCTGAACTTTCTGCTCCCAGTTTCCCAGCAGAGCGACATCCGGGGGAGGATAGAAATACGGCCGAAGCGGATCCGGCAGGTCGCGAGCTGCAATGCCACTGAGATCGCCGTAAAGGCTGCCATCCTCGTTTTGCTTCAGGTCCGTGCTCCCGCCCAGAAAGAAGATCCGACCGCGGAAAATCGGGGCGTGCGGATATTTCGCCAAGAACAAGGCCAGATTGGTGAGGGCGGCCTTTTTGTTCGATGCCACCATCTGCCGCGTCACGGGGATATATTTCGTCGAGCCGGTGGTCGTGCCCGAGGACAGTGCATAGTAGGGAATGTGCTCGGGCCAAGTCACTCCTCGTAGTCGAGGGTAGGTGGCTCCGAGATAATCGTTCCAGTATTGCTCGTAGGTTCGGAGAGGTACCCGCTGCTGAAAGTCGGCCACCGAGCGAATTTCAGCGAAGCGATGTTCCTTGCCGAAGCGGGTTTCCTGAGCGTACCGCACCAGACGCAACAGCTCCTGCTGCTGCCTCTTGACAAGGTCCTGTCGATCCAACTGGCGAGAGCGAAACAAGGAGTAGCGACGCAAACCGGCATCCGCAAGACGACGGGCCAAACCGCTGCCGGTGAGTCGTTCTAGCCATGCCGACATGGGAGCATCCCTTCCGGGTGCGCGGACGAGAGTCGGACACGATTCGGGGACCCCGTGCCGCCGCGACCACTTCCCTATCGATTTATGGTTTTTCCTCAAGGGGTGTCGACTCGTCGCTTCGGCGACGGCGATCTTCGTCGCGGGATCCATCTGAGGGTTTCGGTCGCCCGAACGACTGGCCCGCCTGCCATATCGCATTGACCGCGACCAGTTGGGTGATAAGTCGAACCGGACCTGGCCCGAACTGTTCACGCTCAGCGGCAGCTCGTGCCGCCTCCGGATCTTCTTCCGTCAGCCAATCGGGCAGGCCCGAAGGGGCAGTTGTGAGTGCGGGAACGTTATCCGACGGCGAGGGGGGAACCAGCATGGCAGCGTCGGGAGGCAATGCGAGCTTCTGGACTTCCTCCCAAGACAGGATTTTGCCTTCGTCGATCATGACTCGCCCCTCCGAAGGGACTCTGACCTATTTCAGCACAACCGTCGCCCCAAAGCAAGAAAAGGGCTTAGCTTCGATCAGGTATCGGCACGATCGACGCCATGCCGAGGGAATCGTTGCCAACGCCAGAAGCCCCAACGACGCCGACGCGGAGTGGCTCGCCGGCCCGTCGGTCCGTGAAATTCTTGACACACGTACACGCCGCCGGGCGGCAAATTCAACGGAACGAATTTGAAGCGAACTGCCTGAAAATATCGCCGATACAGACGGTAATAGACCAGCGGCATGACGGTCAGCTGCCGAAATGACCCACCCTCGATGAGCCGGCGGGCGGCGACGTCGAGAATCCGCTCGCGAACCTCTTCCGGAATCGACGGCAAGGGCAGACCGGAAAGGATATGATCGACGCGATCGATTCCCCGTTCGTCCAAGATGTGATCCAAGTCGGCGGCGTCGGCTTCCACCACGTCGACACCGGGGAAACGGCGGCGGAGATGTGCGGCCAGGTCTGGGTCGATCTCGACGATCACCAGCCGACATGTCGGGGACGCTCGCCGAATCAATTCCTGGGTAATCGGCCCCGTGCCGGCCCCCAACTCGACGATGCATCGACATTTCTCGAAGTCGATGCCTTTCAGCAGCGTCCGCACCATGAAGCGTGAACTCGGTGCGAAGGAGGCGATGACCTTGCCTCGTTTGAGGAATTTGGTGAAGAACAACCAACGACCGTCACCCGGCGAGGACACACGAGGTTGCCCCGAGTCATTCGAGAACATGTCATTCCGTTTGGTCATGGGATCTTCTTCCGCTTGCGGAGATTACCGAGAAGCAGTTGCCAAAATCCTGGCTTCGAGGTCGGCTTGGGATGAGTGAGGAAATGCACGACCAGCCGATTGATCTCCCAAGCTTTCTCGATCTGGGGGGCATGGCCACAGCGCGGCAGGAGAAGGAATTGGCCACGGGGCAGGTCCTTGGCCGCCTCCGCTGCCACCTGCGGATCGCAGATCCGGTCATTGGCACCGGAAACCAACAACGTGGGAGCCATGACTTGATGCAGCTTGCTCCGAACCGAATGGGCCTTGGTGTGTTGCACCGTCTTGAGCATTCCTACCTGCCATCGTCGGTTCGGAAATGATCTCTTGTAGAATTTCACCAACTCGCTGTCGGCATGGCGATAGGGATTGTAGAAAACACTCTCGACCAGCGCTTTCATGTCGTTTTTTCGGACCCCCTCGACGATCGGCAGGCGCTCGTCCTCCCCCATGCCGGAGGGGCACAGCAACACGATGCGATTGCACAAATGCGGATACTTGACCGCAAACTCCACCGTCACCTTGCCACCCAGGCTGCTCGCCACAAAGTGATACGGCGGCTGCTGCACGAAATGGGTCAAGTAGAGGTGCAGCTGGTCAACGAGATACTCGACGTTGATTTGCTGTTTTCGCTGCAAGCGCTCATGGATGGCGTCGCCGTCGTACACCAGAATGTTCGGCATGAACACATCGAAAAACCGACGCCAATACCGATGATTGCGATACCAGGATTCCGGCTGTTCCGCTAGCCCATTGACCAGAACCAGGGAAGGTTTTCGGCCATACCCCGTGGGTCGAATACGACTCAACCAATCCAAGGGCGTCGGCATGGAAGGAGTTCTCGCTCTCCGATGACGCTCGGCACTACGGATAGCCTTGACGTTCCTGATGATGCTACGGCGCGGAACTCCTGCCGGACAACGGCGATCCTCGATTTTCTCCCGACGCGGAAGACGAGAAACCCTTACAATTTCCACGCCGGCGCTCGTGGGGACTTGTCATGCCCGCTTTTGACTGCGACGTTTTGTGTGCGGGAATTATCGTTGCCGATCACGTCTGCACTCCGATCGATCACCTTCCCGGACCCGGAGAACTCGTCACCGCCGATCGCCTCCTTCTCACCCTGGGCGGTTGTGCCGCCAATACCGCGGTCGATCTCGCCAAAATGGGTGTCCGCAGTGCCGTCGCCGGACGGGTCGGATCCGATTTGTTCGGGCGCATCGTGGCCGACATGCTCCGCGAGGCCGGAGTTGATACCTCGGGACTGGTCGCCGACCCGCACCACGACACCAGCCAGACGTTGATCGTCAACGTCGCCGGGCAAGACCGCCGGTACATCCACAGCTTCGGCGCCAATGCCAGCTTCCAGGCCTCTGACGTCACCCCGGCTGGCCGCATCCTTTACGTGGGCGGCTTCCTTCTGATGCGACGATTGCCCGGCCGTGATCTCGCCAACCTCTTCGCCCAGGCCCGCTCGCGCGGCATCCAGACGTTCCTCGACGTCGTGACCCCCCCCGGGTTGAATTACCTCGCCGAACTCCGCCCCGTTTTGCCGCACACCGACGTCTTTAAGCCCAACTCGGACGAGGCTCGGTTAATCACCGGCGAACACGA
>CAKZUU010000435.1 GCA_937922175.1 uncultured Gemmataceae bacterium | reverse complement strand
GTATTGCAGTTGTCGGTTCAATTCTTCGAGTTCCCGCGTGCGTTGCTGCACCCGCTCTTCCAGCTCCTGATTCAATTGGCGAAGTCGGGCAAGAAGATCGTCGTGGCTGCGCTCGAGAATGATCGTTTTGGCCGTGTCCCGTAGAGTGTCCAGGAGTGCGGCACCATTCAGCGGCTTCATCAAAAATCGATGCACTTGTCCGCGGTTGATCGAGTCGATGGCGTCTTGGAGGGAGGCCTGAGCGGTCATCAGAATGCGGACGGTGGCGGGTCGATGCTGCCGAACCCACTCCAAGAGCTGAACGCCGGTTTCGGCCTGCGGGGAGCCATCGGGGAGGAATTGATCGGAGATGACGATGTCGATGTCCCGCTGACCGAGGATTTCCTTCGCCTGAGCCGCCGAGCGAGCGGTGACGATATGAAAGTCCTTGTCTAGCAAGGCTTTGAGCACGGCGAGGACGGCTGGCTCGTCATCGACGGCGAGAATAACGCATTGGAAGCCCACCTGGTCACCTGATTCGTCCGACAACGATGAATCCTGTTGGGCGATTTCGTTTCGCAAGGAAACCAGTAGCTGACGTCGCTATTGTTGAATCCCCAACATTTATTTTGCGATATTTTTTGGGGTCGTGCGAGGAAAATCGAGAGGCGGCGGGTCTTGTTTGTTTTGAAAAGATAGGTAAGATGTACTGGCGCATGAAACACTTAGGACGTCAAAAAGTTTGTAAAAAAACTCTTGCACTCCAAGTCGAGGGCCACTACAATCTGGTGATTCGACACGGGAAGCAAAAGAGTGCTGAACCCTCCTGTTGAAGTCGGCTTGGCGTGACGCCGGTCGGCTTGTTTTCATCTCTCGACGCAAGGAAGTGTGGGAGATGATTCGGGGGTCATCCCCCATTTGCCTCGAAGAGTGATCGGTGGACGTTGATCCGAACCCGGGTTGGCCCTTTTTCCGGGGGAGGCGGGTCTTCTGTTCTCGCGTGAGCCGGTCGCCTGACGAGGCAGCCCCGTCCGGTGCGTATCCGTGCGGGGGTGGTGAATTCCTGGTTGCGGTTAGGAAGGACTATCTCAAATGAGAACTGTTCGGAGAAAACGCACGTTGGCCTCGGCCAAGGCCACGACGATCTCCCCCCAAACGACCTTCTCCTCGGACCTCCTGACGCCAGAGGAAGAGCGGGAGCTACTCGCGAATTTCTGGGATTGCAAAATCGACCTGGTGAAGCAGATGATTCGGCACGTCCCGAATCTCCGACAACATCGGCCGCCCATGGAACCATGGCCGATGGCTCAATTCATTCGCGATCACTGCCAAGCGGAGTGCCTCGTTCACACGACGGTCCGGCGCCTTCATGAACGCTACGTCCATTACAAGCACCGACTGGCCTCGGCCAATATTCGATTGGCCGCTCACGTCGCCAAACGTTTCCGGCATCACTCCCTCAGTTACGCCGACTTATTGCAAGAAGCGGTATGCGGATTGATGCAGGCGATCGACCGATTCGACGTCAGCCACGGCACCCGACTGGCCACCTACGCCACGTGGTGGATTCGTCAGACCTTGCAAATCGCGGTCGCACGGCAAAGCCATCTCGTCAGTCTCAGCCCCCACCACCTGCAAGAGTTGGGCTTGCTGCAGCAGGAATCCGAGGCATTGGCGCACGGGGGCAAGCATCTCCCCACCCCCCAAGAGCTCGCCAGCCGCACCGGCAGCAGTCTGGAACACCTGACGCATTTGCAAACCGCCACGCGCACGCCGGTGAGTCTCAACGCTGTCCTCGATGACGACAGCGACTTCAAGCTCACCGAGGCCATGCCCGACACCCAGAGCACGACTCAGCAGCAGTGCTCGGAACGTCAGGAGGCCCTGAGCTTCCTCATGGAAAACCTGCGTCCCCGGGAACGCAAGGTTCTTGACCTACGCTTTGGCCTGACGGGCAACGGAACCCACAGCCTGAGGCAGATCGGCCATCTTCTGCGGATCAGCAAAGAGAGGGTTCGCCAGATCCAGAATCGTGCTCTCGAGAAACTCCGTGCCAGTGCCGAACGAGTCGGGTGGGAGGCCAATCTCCTTCTCGAATAACCGTCTTTTCGCTCGAAAGAATCACGCAGGCCGCCTCGCGCGGCCTGCATTTTTTGGCCCACAAGGTGGCGCCCTGTCGTTCGGTGTTCTCCATCGGCCCGCGCCGGCCACTGCGCCGTAAAATACCGAACGGTTTCAAACCGTCGACTTGAGCGAGCTTGTCTACCGTGCCGCCTTGGTCCGTGAGTCAATGCGCTCAATGGGCATGCATCCTGGAAGCCACGGCGCGGAAAGCCGGGAATGTGACGCGATTCGTGGATTTCCGCGATCTCACCTACCTCGATTTGCTCTTGAGTGCTGGGGCGATTTCTCCCATCCTCGAGCGGGCGGCGACGATGGGGGTGGGACAGACCGTTCGTCAATGCGTTGAGACGACCCGGCAGGTGTGCGCAACAAATAGCAACTTGGGCATCGTGCTGTTGCTCGCTCCCTTGGCGGCAGCGGCGGATCCCGAAGACGTGGCTTCGGTTTTGCGTCGGTTAACGGTCGAGGATAGTCGAGAAGTTTTCGTCGCGATTCGATTGGCCCAGCCGGGCGGTTTGGGGCGAGTCACGCATCAGGATGTTTGGGAAGAGCCAACCTTGCCGCTCCGCGAGGTGATGGCCTTGGCCGCTGACCGCGACCTAGTTGCGAGGCAATATGCGACGGATTTTAGCGACGTTTATCGCGTCGGGGTGGCCGCGCTGATGGAACCTCCCTCTCGCTCTGTCTTGCCACCGGTGCTTTGCGAGGGTGACGAGGAGAGTTCGATAGGATGGGAAGAACGGATCGTGCAATGTCACCTGCGGTTGCTGGCCGAGCTGGGCGACTCGCATCTGGTCCGGCGTAGTGGCCAGGCCACAAACGACGAAGCCCGACGGCGGGCAGCCGCCGTCCTCCAAGGACGACATTCGTGGGCGGAGTTTGATGCTTGGCTGCGAGCCGACGGGCATCGGCGAAATCCCGGGAGCACGGCGGATCTGACCGCTGCCTCCTTGTTCGTTGTCCTGCGCTCAGGTAAGATCAGATTCCCGCTTCGGTTCTAGGTTTGTTTCAACGGATCGACGACGCTATGCCTTCCGAACGCTACCATGTCCGCGTGACAAAAGATCATTTGGTCTTCTGCGCCGGCCATTTCATCAGTTACGAGGGCGACAAATGTGAACGGCTGCACGGCCACAATTACCGCGCGACCGTCGAGATGGAAGGCTTTTTGGACGAAAACTACTATCTGTTTGACTTCATTGCTCTGAAGCGACTCACGACAGTAATCACCGATGAGCTCGATCATCACATGTTGCTGGCCACACGTAATCCCCTGATCCGGGTCGAGGAATCGACGCAGGCGGTTCGGGTGACTTACCGCGAGCGCGAGTGGGTATTCCCACGGGAGGACTGCGCCTTGCTCCCAATCGAAAACACCACAGCCGAATTACTCGCCCGATACATCGGTGGGCGGTTGCTCGATCGCTTGAGGACGCAATACCGTTTTCAACCGGAGGTCCTGCGAGTTGAAGTCGAAGAAAACATCGGGCAGTCGGC
>CAKZUU010000434.1 GCA_937922175.1 uncultured Gemmataceae bacterium | reverse complement strand
GAACTCCTGCTCACCCGTGGCCATCAGGACCCGAGCATGATTCCTCACGAGTCTCCCTCGATGCCTCTGGGATGTCATGGGTGCCTCACCGGCGGGAGTTGCAGCGAGTGTGGCGGCTGCAGAGGAGGCAACTGTGGCGGCCCAGGTTGTATTCCTGGTCGCCTCGACTGTTGTGAACCGTGCGTCGGACGCACCATCGTCGGCCGGTTGCTCTGCGCGTTGCATCACAGCTTGTGTTGCCCCGACCCCTGCTACGAGCCGTGCTTTATCCCCGCTGCCAACGCCGGCTTCTTCCTCGATTCCGCCAAACCCGTGACCCAAACTCGCTTCCGCTACGATGCCAATGTCGGCGGGCCGACTCCGATTCGGGGCGGATACTATTGGCGCTCCACCGGAGCCCCCGGCAACGTTCCCTTTACCGCTCACGACCTCGTGCTCGAAAATGAATTCGCCATCGATCGCTTTTCCTTGTTCATTAGTACTCCCTGGCGCGTCGTCGTGGGGACCAATGGGGCTGGATACGCCGACATGCGGATCGGCACGAAATCCTTGCTCGTCGACACCGAACTTCTGCTTGCCAGCTTCCAATTCACGACGTATTTCCCGACCGGCAACGCCGCCTCGGGTCTCGGCAACGGCAACTTCGGTCTCGAACCGTCGTTCTTGGTGACTCTGAAAGTGATGAACGAAACCTATTTCCAGGTCCAACTTGCCGAGTGGATCGGTGTCGTCACTCGTGAGTCATGCTTCCACTATCACTTCAGCTTGAACCACACGCTGACAAGACCCCGCCGCGATATGAAACTCATCGGTTCGATGGAGTACGGAAGTTACGTCTTCCCCAATGGCTCTCTCTTCTACAATATCGGACCCGGTTTCCGCTTTCACTTCTGCAACAAAGTTGACATCGGCTTTGGGATGCAGTTCCGCCTCAGCGACGAACATTACCTCGACCAACTTTACCGAACTGAAATCCGCTGGCGGTTCTGATTCATCGATGCGGGACTCTGCTGCTCCGCCCCGCCCTCTGCGGACGGGGTTTTTTGTTGAAGCTTCATCGGGACGCATTAACTTGGTGTCACAAGTTGAAGCCAATCGTAATACTCACGTCCAACCGCCTGATAATAAATATTTAATGGCGGTTCGAAGAGATCTGCATTCAGCTTCGTTAACTTGCGCGCTACCTCTTGTTCCTCCGCGGTGAGACCGTACGATCGAGCTACGAAAAGAGGTGATATGATGTCAAATGCCTGATACCAATTCGCGAGTTTCAGAAGGTGTTCGTCCTCCATTGCCTGCCCCGGAGTTCGACAATAACCGAGATGTTGGTCTGAAGAGTGACGTGGACCGAGCTCGCCAGTCGAAATTTTTCGGATCTCATTCATTTGGCCAGTATAGGCATCCAGAATGGCCAGATATTTGGGTGACCAGAGGGAGAGACCTTTTTGTGGGTCTTCGATCTTCGCGGGGCAATAAAGAAAATACATTTGCAGGCCGCGCCGGCCACCTCGCACAGGAATGGGAAACGATTGATGCGTGTATTTGGGCATCACGGCGAGAGGATGCAGCCGAGCCTGCTCGATGACTTTTGAAATCGGCAATAGAACGGGCATTGGATCGCGAGCCATTCTTGATTCCCCTGGGCTATTTATTTCGAGATGCGCTCGAGCCATGCGTAGAAATCGTGGCCTAATGCCCGATAGTAGGGCCGAAAGGCTTCCTCGCTAATAATGTCGAACAGGTAGAGATAGTTTTTCGCCGCTTGTCGGACATTGTCCGTGACCCGTCGATTTTCGACGTAGACAGGGAGTAGTTCATCCAAAGCGGCGATGAGATCATTCCACATGCGGGTGATCTCTTCGGGAGTGTTCGAGAGGCGATCGACCCCCCACCCACCGATCACGTCGTCGGGCTGGTGTGGTTGGCCAAAATCGGAAGGCTGAATGGCCTTCATCTGGATCAAATGCCCATCGTCGGGGGAAAGAAGAATGAGATAATTCGGAGCCAAAAACTCGAGTTTTTTCTTCGGACTCAAGGTTTCCGGATAACACAAAAAGCCAATATGAGCCTTTCCGCTGGGACCCACTGGAGTTGGTAGGCCGATTCGAGTCTCATCCGGAAGCGCCCGCAAGGGAATCTCAGCGGCATCACGAAGTTGAGTGACCGAAAGCATCTAATGCGGACTCCGGAGATGAAAATTACCAGATCGGATTTTCAGTTACATTAAAATCACGACCGGGTCGGATCGCCCAACTAAAGACGGCAGCGGGAATCGGATAGGCGCAGCCGTTGTCAATTCCGCTCGTATCAAGCACATAAACGGTGTCTGGATTGCCATCGGCGTCCAGCGTGACACCCGTGACGCGGACAGCATGGGGTAGAGCTTCATCACCGGGAACGGCCCCGCTCGCCACGACATTAGTGGCAGGCCAGGTTCGGGCAGCCCAAATCGAGGCAACGATACCGCGCCCCTCGGCAAGCAATTCGGGCAGTGTGCTCACTTGGGCTGGGGAAAGCACGGCATCGACTCCATAGCTTTCTAACAGGTCGTGACGCTTCGAAGGGCTCGTCCCGCCGTTCTTCGATGCAAGGCCGTTATTTACAGCCTTGCTAAGCATCGCATCTTCCGAAACATTCGAATTGTTGGCCCGATTGATGATGGATCGACATGATTCGATGCCACAGTTTCCGTAGCTTTGTCCGGTTTGACCCGATGTTCTGCCCTGTGCCAGTTTGTGGCAGTCGTCGATGCCGAGGGGCACATTCCCGGCGGTCGCGGGTCCCCCAATTTGAACGGTCATGGCGTGGTTGACCGCCTTACTTCCGGGATGCGCCAGAAAATCACTTTTGCGAGCCGCCGGTTTGTTGCCAATCAGGACCATCAGTGCCCCGGAAATGATCGGGTTGGGCAGTGGACCTGCTGGAGAGACGCACATGCTTTTGTCAGTGATCGTGGCGGCAGGTTGATTCTCGATCAGAACTGCTGTTGGTTGAGGCGGTGGAATGAGCGGCAAACCTGGACCCGGGCAGTGGGGAACGGTACCACCCGGAGGAACCGGAGTCTGCATCGGACAACTAATCAGGTCGCCAATGCGAACTGCATTATTTGACATTACCAATATTCCTTGACCTAGCAGTTAATTTTGACGGGCGTGCCTTTGACCTCATGGACGGCGCTGGCCGTTGCCGTAATCTTCGTTCCTTTCACCTCGACATCTCCGCCGGTGACTTTAGCGTTCGTGCTACTGTGCAACTCGGCCTCGGTTTGGCCATTGACTTTGATTTTGTTACCCTGGATGGTAATCGTGCCATCCTTTTCCATCTTGAGGAGCGAATCGCCGCACTTCAGGACAATTTGCTTCCCGTCTTCGATGAGGATATTCTCCTCACCGTCGATGATGACTTTGTTCGCTTCGACGCTGAAAGTCTTTGAGACAGTTGTCTGATAGTCACCTTTGACACTGATTTCACGATTACCGTCGGTCGACTCCTTTTGAGATTTCTCAACGATCTGAGTGCTGTCGCCCTTGACAAGTGTCAGAGAGTCGCCACGAACATCGAGCTTGCGGTTCGAGAGATTAGTAATCACCACATTGCCACGAATTGTTTCCGACAGTCGGCCGCGCGTCGTGATGAGGTGATTGCCACGGGTCGTGTCCGAGCGATTTTGTAGGGTGAGAGTGACGCGATGAGCGCCGACGTGAGAGGTTTTGTTCAGGGCGACTGCCTCTTGAAAATTCATCCCGACGGTATCAACTCGGTTCATCCGGACCGTGCTTGTGGAGTTCAATAAGACGAGAGAAAATTGGTTGCCTTGGACGGTTTGTTTCCAATCTTTGCCGATCAACCATTCCATGAAGTGGAGAGTTTTGCCGAAAAAACCATCACCAGGGGAATGCGGCGCTCCCATGATGAATTCTGTTTCGGCGTAAGGCGAGAAGATGCGGATTTGTTGAATCCCATCGTGACCTTCCATGATTATTTCATTGCCGCCGTGGTCGCGGATGATGCTTTTCGTTTTTCCTGCCGGCAGGTCAACGGGGGGCATGGCCTCGGCATTGTAGACGCGGCCGGTGATCAGAGGCCGGTCCGGATCGCCTTCTTCAAACTCGACGATCACCTCTTGCCCGATATGCGGAATGAACATGCCTCCCCACTTGGGACCACCCCAATTTTGCGAGACACGGACCCAACAGGAGCTGTTGGCGTCCTGTTTGCCTTCCCGGTCCCAGTGAAATTGAAGTTTCACTCGGCCATATTTGTCACAAAAAATCAACTCGCCCGGCGGCCCGACGACGGTGGCGGTTTGAGGTCCCCTTACTAGTGATTTCGTGGTGCGGACCGGAGGCCGATACGGCAGCGACGAAGGAAAGCAGGAAAACTGGTTGCTGTAAACGAGGGTCTCGCCCTCGCCGCTGCGATAGTCGGCGGCGAGAGCCGCTTCATGGCGCACCGCCCGCAACACATATTCCCCGTCGGCGTGGTAATGCCGCTCGAGGGAGAATTTGTGACCGGCGGTGAACTGAAGGCAAGTGCTTTGGCCGTGAATTTGCACCGCCTCAGTTGCCTCCCGTTCGATCCGAATACGAGCCGCCCGTTGATTGTCTTCAAAAATCTTTTTCAGATCGTCGGCTCGGTCACCCCCGCCCGGATCCACTCCATCGTACCAATGGGAGTAAGAGCC
>CAKZUU010000433.1 GCA_937922175.1 uncultured Gemmataceae bacterium | reverse complement strand
GATCCGTAACTTCCTTCCGAATCGCCCCGCCGTGCGAGTTTTCACCGGTCAGGTGGGTCCATTTCGTTTGCGTCTTCCCTGCCGTGGGAAAGAATTGACTCGATCGGGGGACGGAGTGGGCTTCGTCACAGGGTTGGTCTGTTCACAAGCCCACCGGCTGATCATGCCAGGAGATAGTCCGATGAGGGGCCAACTCACGGGCGTCGCGCTGATCGGGGGGATTTTCTTGATGACCGCCCTACCGGCTCGGGCGGCTCATTGCGGTTTTTGTTCCTATCCCCGCCGAATCGTCTGCGCCGAACAATGTCACGTGCCCGAAGTTCGTTATCGCGTCTGCTATCAGCAAGTTTGGGAAGAACAATCACGTGTCTGCTATCGCCCGGTGTGGTACACCGTCATGAAGCCGTGCACCGCGACAGTGTGCCGGCCCATCTATGAGCAACACCTGCGCGACTGCCGCTACACGGTCGTCCGTCCTGTGGTCGAAACCTACCAAGTCCCGTGTCGTTATGTCGTCCGACGACCGATTTACGAAACCCATCTGCGTGAGCACCGTTATTGTGTCTACCATCCCGTGACACAAGCGTATCAGGTTCCCCATCGGTATGTCACCTATCGGCCGGTGTACGACACCTTCGTTCGTCGGATTCCGTATACCACTTATCGCCCAATCGAGCAGGTCTATCCGGTTACTCAGAGTTACGTCACATACCGGCCCGTTTACCAGACTCACGTCCGGACATACTGTTACACCACTTACCGCCCCGTGACGCATGCCTTCCAGGTTCCAGTGCAGCGAGTGTCGTATCGTCCGGTCCACCAGACACACTACCGAACGCATTGCTTCGTGACGTATCAGCCGCAGCAATACAGCTACCAAGTGGCCCAGCCTTATGTCACGTATCGTCCCGTGTATGAAACGCATTACCGACCACACTGCTACGTGACGCGCCGACCCGTGTACACCACCTACTCCGTGCCGGTCTGCCACACGACGTACCGACCCGTCTATCAGACGCATTGTCGGCAGGTTCCCGTGACGACGTGGCGAACCGTGGTGGAGATGCAGCCTCGCGTCGTGCGGACCTGTTCGGTCGAGCCGATTGTGAGTGAGCGAGTCGTGAAGATCTGCTCCGGGCACTGGCAAGAAGTGCAAGAGTACGTGCCCGGTCCGGTCATTACCCGATACTCCTGCGTTCCCGGGCGATGCGTCGTTGATCCCTGCACTGGTTGCCCGATCATTTGTCCCAGTCGAATCGTGTGTCAGAAGATTCAATGCCCGGGTCGGACTGTTTGCCGTCGCGTTTGGGTGCCGCGCGAAGAGTACCGCACGGTACGAATCTGCCACTATGTCCGCCGCGAACACTGTCAGGTCGTCAATGTCCCTGTTTGCCGCCACGCACCGCATACCGAACTGGTGACGCAACAATGGGTGTCTTGCCGCTATGTTCCCGAGCGGCATGTCCGTATGGAAGAGCGGCAGGCGTGTCACTGGGTGGCGGAACAGCATGTGCAGCAGATTCCGTACACCGTCTGCCGCTACGAGAGACAGGTTCATGTCCGGTATCAGACGGTGACACGATGCTATTACGTGCCGCAGCAACACACGCGCGTGATTCCCAACACGACGTGTCATTGGGTGCCGCAGGTGCATACGACCTTTGTGACGAAGTACCGCTGTACTTACGTGCCGGAGACACATACTCGCCAAGTGCCGTACACCACGTGTCACTATGTTCCCCAGACGCAAACGCGGACGATTCTGTGTCGTCGGGTGCATTACGTGCCGGAGACTTACGTTCGCGAGATTCCCTACACCGTCTGCCGTTTCGTTCCCGAAGAGCGGATCGAGATGCGGACGTGTTATCGGACGCAGCTGGTCCCGGAGGTCAGGTGCGTACAGGTGCCGTATGTGACGTGTCGGATCCAATGCGAAGAACACTGCGTGATGGTGACTCGGCAACGTGTGAGGTGCGAATGCGAGGAGCGACGCGTGCAAATACCAGTCACGACCTGCCGCTGGGTGACTGAGACATGCACTCGCATGGTACCCCATACGGAGTGTCGACTCGAGCCGTATTGCCAAACCTTCAAAGTCTGTCGGCGAGTGCCGGTCTGCGTGCCGATCTGCGTGCCCGGCAACGACCCATGCCTGCCGGCCGCTTTCCCCAACCAGCCAGCCCCGCCGAAGCCCGAGGGGCCGACCCCCAGCCCGACATCCGGCCAGCCGACGACGAGTTGGAAACAGCGATTTCAAGAGCGATTAGCTGAGGTCTGGGCCAAGCGAGAGTGAAAGGACGGTTGGTGTTCCTCTTCGTGGCAGTCAGGCCTCAACGGAAGGAACACGTTGAGGCCTGTTGCATTTCCGGGCCTCGTCGAGCCTCGTTTCGCTTCGTCAATTTGCCCCCGACCTTGTTCAGCTTCATGCTCCTTTCGTCAAGCCTCTTCCATCTGAGGCGGCTCGTCCGGCTCTCCGATACGGGTTTTCATCAATTCCCGCAGCAGAACCGTGGCGTAGCTTCCGGCGGGCAGGTGAAAGGACAGTCGCAATCCTTCCGGCTCCCATCCGATCGCTAGCGCGTCGAGGTAGATCAAATTGTGCCGCCGCGTCCCCGTCAGTAACTTCCCCGGCGACCGAAATTGGTCGAGAGTCAGACCCGCCCGTTGGAGAGTCTCAGCCTCGCGTCTCGCCGCTTCGCCGGCGCTGGCGAACATCTTGTACCCGAAGATCGGACCCGCTGTGACGATCTCTCGCCGGTCGAATCGCTCCTGTTCGGTGGTCGGATCGTCCGCGAGGAACATGCCTCCCATCGGCCACTTGGCCAACACCTCGCCCCGAAGCACCGTGCGGAACAACCCCTCCTGGAGCCGACAACCAAGGTAGTCGTTAAATAACCACGACTGGACAGCCGAGAGCGCCAGTTTGCGAAGGAACGGCGTCGGTCGCCGAGGTAGTCGCTCGCCCCGCAAGAGCATCTGGCCCCATCGGACAGTTTCGCCCTCGTGACCGAACCGCTGTTCGCCGTAATAATTCGGCAGTCCCAGCCAGCGAATTCGTTCAACGATCTGATTCAGCACATCGTCGCGGGAACGATCGGCCTCACGGATCAAGATGCGGAAGCGATTACCGCGCAGGTGACCATGACGCAATTTGTTCGTATGCCGAGCCACACGCAACACTCGGATGTCATCACCGGACAGTCGCGACAGCTTTTGTTCTGCCAGGGCCGGCACCGACACATATTGCCGCGTGACAGCATGACGGTCTTTTAAGCCGGCGCATCCGATCTGATCCGGGCGTAGATCCAAAGCCTGAGCGATGCGTTGGATAAGGAATTCAGCACCAACGTTGCGTTTTTCCAGCCAAATGAACAAATGCTCGCCGGTGCCGCAAGGTTCATAGGCGGGAATCTCCTCCACCTCGAAATCTTCCGGACGTTCACGGAGGCGCCCACCGACTCCGGGTAAATCGGCGGTCAGAAGAGGCGGTTCGATCGGATTCACCATGACCTGTAGAATAGAGGCTCATGATTGCATCGCCGAGTACAACTCAACCCTGGAGCGACGAAGTGCGGCAAGCTCGCGCCGCGCAGTGTCAATGGTACGCTCGGAGTCTCCGCGAGCGGCTGCGCCCCCTGACGCAGTTTCGTCACCTCTTAGCCGATCATGCGGACGCTCTGTGCGATGACGTCGAGGAAGAGATCGATCGGTCGGCGTCCGAGGTTTTCAGCACGGATTTGATTCCGACGGCTGACGCCATTCAATTCCTCGAGCGCGAGGCATCGCGCATCCTTCGTCCGGTAAAGATTTCCCGGCGTGAAACGCCGATTTGGCTGTGGGGCCAACGGGACACGATCTTGCGCCGGCCGCACGGTGTCGTGGGAATTATCGGCACTTGGAACTACCCGATCTTCCTTAACGCCGTTCAGATCGCCCAAGCTTTGACGGCCGGCAACGCCGTGCTATGGAAACCCTCGGAGCTCATTCCCCGCACCGCGGCGAGTTTGCATCGATTGTTCCTCGCGGCGGGCTACCCTCCCGAACTGCTCCAGTTACTTCCGGCGACCCGAGAAGCAGGACCCGAACTGGTCGAAGCGGCCATCGATCATCTCGTGTTCACCGGCTCCGCCGCAGTCGGTCGGCGCATCGCGGCTCGACTGGGCCAGCGGTTGATCAGCTCCACTCTGGAGCTATCTGGAGTGGATGCTCTCTTCATCGATGCCGATGCCGATCTCACGCTGGCAGCGCGCGCGGCTTGGTTCGGGATGACGCTCAATCAGGGGCAAACCTGCTTGGCCGTTCGCCGCATCTTTGTGGTCCGCTCCGTCTATCCCTCGTTTTTGGAAGCCTTACGGTCCGTCGTGAAGCCTCATCCGCTCCAGCGGCTGGCCCTGGCAACGCAAGTCGAACACGCCCGGGCATTGCTCGACGACGCCCGAAGCCGTGGTGCTGATGTTTGGCAAGTGGGGCCGAAAAGTGACGACGAAACCACGACCATCGCTCCCGCCCTGATCGTCAATGCCCCGCCCGACCTTCGCGTTTGCCAAGAGGCGACATTCGCCCCGATCGCGGCGGTGATCCCCTGCGAAGATCTGGATCAGGCGGTCGCTCAGCATGAACAAGGAGACTACGGGTTGGGAGCGTCGATTTTCACTTTGAATATGCGAAAGGCGGAGCGATTGGCCGCCCGCCTGAGCGTCGGAGTGGTGACGGTGAATGATGTCATCGTGCCCACTGCCCACCCCGCGACTCCCTTCGGTGGCCGGAGGGCGAGCGGATGGGGCGTGACACAAGGTGCGGAAGGGCTCCTGGCAATGACGGTCCCCCAGGTGGTCAGCGTGCGCAAGGGACCCTGGCGGCCGCATTACGACCCTCTCGACGAATCGTCGCCGACCGCGGAATTGCTGCGCAGCTTTTTCATGTGGAAGCATGGCCGACCGACAACGCGTTGGTCGCACTGGCGACGGCTCATCCGGGCCGCGTTTCACTTCTTTCGCTCTGAACGAGAACGATTGAAAAATTGAGGACGATCATGGTTCGCGTGGCCATTCTCGGTGGATCGGGCTACACAGCTTTGGAGTTGATCAAAATCCTGCTGCGTCATCCCCAGGCGGAGATCGCGGCAATCACCTCGCGGCAGGAAGAAGACATCGCGGACGTCCACCCCAGCCTGTTCGGTCGTTTGCATCGGCGGTGCCAATTGTTCGATGCAGGCCGACTGGCCGAGGCTGGCGTTCAGTGCGCGTTCGGCTGCCTGCCTCATGGTGCCAGTCGCGAGGTTGTCCCGCAACTGCTGGCCCACGGGATTCGAGTCATCGATCTCAGCGCCGATTACCGCCTCCGCGACCCCAACGTCTACGCGGAATGGTATGGCGAATCGCACAACGACGTGGAGCACCTGGCCGAAGCTGTCTATGGTTTGCCCGAGGTGTACGGCGAGCGGATCGCCTCAGCTCGACTTGTCGCCAACCCCGGTTGCTATCCGCAAACCGCCATTCTCGGGTTGGCACCCCTCGTATCCGGCCGGCATGTCGAGTTTCGCTCCCTCATTGTGGACAGCAAAAGCGGCGTCAGCGGTGCCGGCCGGTCCCCCAAGCTCACGACGCATTTTCCCGAATGTAACGAGAATTTTTCCGCTTACAACGTCGGGCAGCATCGACATACGCCCGAGATGGAACAAATCCTCAGCGACCTCGCAGGCGAACCGGTGGAGATTATCTTCACGCCGCACCTGGTGCCGATGGACCGTGGGATCTTCTCAACGATCTACGCCGTTCCGCGACGCCCTCTGACGCAAGAGCAAATCGTGGCCATGTACCAGCAGTACTATTCCGGCTGTACCTTTGTTCGCGTTCGCAGCCAATTACCGACGACCAAAGACACGGCTTTCACCAACTACCTCGATCTGGCGGTCCGAGTCGTGCGCGGGAGGATCATCATCTTGGCGTGCGAGGATAACCTGGTCCGAGGCGCCAGCGGCGTCGCGGTGCAGAACTTCAATCGCATGTTCGGCTTCGACGAGCGGACGGCGTTGCTCTAATGCTTCAGTCCGTGTTGCCAATCGTTCTCTCATCGGTTAGAATGCGTCGAATACGTTCTCCGACGCAAGAAGTCGTTGGTTGGATCGTCAGACATGTCGCGGCCGGTCGTGGGCATCGCCACTCAGACTCTGGAAGCAATCCCGGGCGAGTTGCCCCCCTGTTGGATCATGGGGCAGAAATACGTTCACGCTCTGCGCTCCGCCGGAGCCGTCCCCTGGTTGATCCCCTTGATCCCAGACGATCGGGCCACACTGCGCGAAATTTATGATCGGTTGGACGGAGTGTTTTTGACCGGTGGCGTCGACGTCGATCCGAGCCAGTACGGCGAGGAGAAGGCGGTTTATTGCGGTCGAACGGACCCGCCCCGCGATGCCGTCGAGATTCAGCTCATCCGTTGGAGCTTAGCCGATCGAAAGCCGATCCTCGCGGTGTGTCGCGGCATCCAGGTCGTCAACGTCGCGTTGGGGGGGAGTTTGTTTCAAGATGTCGCCGCGGAGCTGCCGGGCGCGATCAAGCATGATTATTTCCCGACCAAGGACAACCCAGCGCGGAATTATTTAGCTCACCCAATCGCCACGGTCACGGGCAGCCGACTGCGCGAGTATCTCGGGCCTGACCCGGTCGCCGTCAACAGCATGCACCATCAAGCCATTAAACGGCTCGCGCCCGGGTTGAAGGTGACCGCGACCGCGCCGGACGGCGTCATCGAGGGAGTGGAGGGAACGAATGGTCATTATCTGGTCGGCGTCCAATGGCACCCAGAAGAATTGACCGACGCCGATTCGGGAATGCGGCGGCTGTTCGCCTCCTTTGTCGAAGCGGCCCACTGACTCTTCGCCGAGCACTTCCCGGGCATTGACTCCCGCTGCTCTCTTCGCCATTCTGATAGCAATTCTCCCAGCGACACGACGGTCACGAATTCGGTCAGTATGCATCGCGAATATCATCGGTGGTTCAGTCCGTCGCTACATCGCGACATGGAATTGTTGATCTTTGGACATGCCGGGGCTCGGGTTCTCGTTTTTCCCACATCGTTCGGCCGATTCTACGAATGGGAAGATCGTGGCATGTTACGCTGCCTCCACGAGCATCTGCATCGTGGCTGGGTTCAGTTGTACTGCGTGGATACTGTCGATCAGGAGAGCTGGTACGCTTACCACCGGCACCCGGAAGAGCGAGCGGCCCGGCATCAGCAATACGACAACTATCTGGTCCACGAAGTGCTCCCGCTCACTCGGCACAAGAATCCGAACCCGTTTTTGATTGTGGTGGGGGCGAGCTTTGGCGGGTATCACGCCGTGACTTTCGGTTTGAAGCACCCGGAGCACACCGGCCGAATCATCTCCCTAAGCGGGTTGTGCGACATCCGAGGATTTGTCAACGGCTACTACAGCGACGCCATTTATTTTCAAAATCCCGTGGATTTCATCGCCCATGAGCACGATCCCTGGCGGATCGAACAATTACGCCGAATCGATATTATTTTGGCTGTCGGTCGAGAGGATCGGTTGCAGGAGAGCAACCAACGGCTGTCCCACGTTTTATGGTCCAAAGGGATCGGGAATGCCCTGCGTCTCTGGGACGGGTTCGCGCATGATTGGCCCGTTTGGGAGCGCATGTTGCCGTTATACATCGGCGGTCATGACTGATCGAAGGGAGAACCGTCATGAAGAAAATCGGCCTGCTCGTGGGACGCGAATGGTCTTGGCCCCCCGCCTTCATCGAGGAGATCCGCAAACGGGACGCCGACGTTCAAGCCGAGTACGTGAAGCTGGGGGGCACCGGCATGGACGAGCCAATTCCTTACGCCGTTCTGATCGATCGTATCTCTCATGAAGTCCCCTATTACCGCAGTTATCTCAAGCACGCCGTCCTCCAGGGAGTCACCGTTGTCAACAATCCATTCATGTGGACGGCCGATGACAAGTTCTTCGGGGCCTCCTTGGCAACCAAGCTGGGCATTGCCCATCCGAAAACCGTCGCCCTGCCAAACAAAGACTACGTCCCGGGTATTGTCCCCAACGAAAGCCTGAGGAACCTCATTTACCCGCTCGATTGGCAAGCCATCGTCGATCGCGTCGGGGGACTGCCTTGCATTTTGAAAGATGCGCACGGCGGGGGTTGGCGAGGCGTTTACGTGTGCCACACCATCGACGACCTGATTCACAATTACAATCAATCCGGTTTGCTCACCATGGTTGTCCAGGAGTACATCCGCTTCGACCACTATGTCCGCTGCCTGTGCATTGGCCGTGAGCAGGTCATGCCGATGCGCTACGACCCCCACGCGCGGAAATACATTGTCGATCACGATCACCTTGGTCGATCTTTGGGTCAACGTGTGGTCGAGGATTCGCTGAAGCTGGTCCGGGCTTTGGGGTACGACATGAACTCCGTCGAATGGGCGATCCGAGACGGGGTGCCTTACGCCATCGACTTCATGAACCCCGCCCCGGATATGGACCTTTACTCGTTGACGCCGCACTACTTCGATTGGGCCGTCCGAGCGATGGCCGACATGGCGATCCGCTACGCGCACAATCCTCGTCCGCCGCTGGCGGAGATCCGATGGTCCCAACTGTTCTAGGCCGCGAGAGGGTGGCCCATGTGCCTCGCCGACGTCGTTCACCGATACCACGATTTGTTGACCCGAGAATCTCTCGCTGCCGATTCCCAACAATGGTTGGATCGATGGACGCAACAGCGGGGGCTGTACTTTGGCGACCGGCCGGTGTGCACGGTTTTGCGGCCAAGGTTTTTGACGCCCGCTCAATATCGCTTGATCGCTCAACGCACCGCCCTTCTCCTTCCCGCCTTCACCAAAGTGCTTCGCCGAGCGCTGGGAGATCCGGTGTTTCGTCGGCAATTCCGCCTCCTCGACTGGGAAGAGGAATTGTTGACCCTACCGCCACTCTTCGACGATCCCAGCCCGACCGCTCGATTCGACTCGTTCTTCGTTTCCGATTCTCAGCTGCATTTCACGGAATTCAATGCCGAGACGCCGGCCGGCACGGCGTACCACGACATTCTCTCCGACCTTTTCCTCGTCTTGCCGGTGATGCGGGAGTTTCGAAGAAATTACGAGGTTCGACCGTTGCCAGCCCGTCCGGGCGTCTGGCACGCATTGATGGGCTCCTACCGGCAGTGGCGCGGTGCCTCCGCTCCCCCACCACACATCGCGATCCTCGACTGGCGCGAAGTTCCAACCTTCAGTGAGTTCCGCCTATACGAGGACTACTTTCGCTCGCTGGGGTTGCCGTGCCGGATTATCGATCCTCGCGATGTCGAATATTCCGGGGGGCGATTGCGTCAGGGCGATTTTGAAATCGATCTGATTTACAAGCGTGTCCTCATCAGCGAGCTGTACGATCGGGGAGGGCTGACCCACCCGGTCTTCCAGGCGTTACGGGATCGCGCCGTCTGCATGGTGAATGATCCGCGTTGCAAGATTCTGTACAAAAAGGCCAGTTTCGCGGTCCTGAGCGATGAGGCGAATGACTCGCTCTTCGAGTCCGCGGAGTTGCAAGCGATCCGCGATCACATTCCGTGGACGCGGCGGGTGGAGGAACGTCGCACCGAGTTCGAGGGCCAGACCGTCGATCTCATCCCCTTCATCGTGGCTCACCGGGAACAGTTCGTGCTGAAGCCGAACGACGACTACGGCGGCAAGGGAATCGTCCTGGGCTGGACCGTCAGTGAACGCGAATGGTCCACGGCGGTCGAACGAGCTTTGATCGAGCCGTCGATCGTCCAGAAACGAATTGACCTACCGCGGGAGCCGTTCCCCAGCTACGTCAACGGTCAGCTGCACGTAATCGAGCGAATGCTGGACACCAACCCGTTCGTGATGTTCAGTTCCGCGATCCAAGGGATCCTCACGCGGATTTCGACAGAAGCCTTGCTCAACGTAACAGCAGGGGGCGGATCCACTGTGCCGACGTTCCTCGTCGAACCTCAATGACAGACGTCGCCCCCGACATCATTGGCACCCTTGGGCGACTTTCGACTATGATGGCGTTCAGGACGTTGTATCTCACTGACTCATCGAGCCACCCATGAAAGCCCCTAGTCTGAGCATCGGCATCGAGGAAGAATATCAAATCATCGACCCATCGACCGGTGAACTGCGGTCGTACATCACGCAGATTCTCGAGGAGGGCCGGTTGACCTTGCGGGAGCAGGTCAAGGCCGAAATGCACCAGTCGATGGTCGAAGTCGGCACTCAGGTCTGCCGCACCCCCGGTGAGGCTCGGGCCGAATTGATCAAACTCCGGCGACACATCATGGAGTTGGCCTCTAAGAACGGCTTGGCGATTGCCGCCGCCGGCACCCATCCTTTCTCCAGTTGGGAGAAACAGGAAATCACTCCCTTTGAACGTTATTTGGGCGTCAAACAGGACATGCAAGATCTCGCCCAACAGCTGTTGATTTTTGGCACGCATGTTCACATCGGCATTGAAGACCGCGAATTCTTGATCGATGCCATGAACGTGGCCCGTTACTTCGCTCCCCACGTATTGTGTCTTGCCTCATCATCGCCCTTCTGGATGGGGCGAAACACCGGGTTGAAATCGTATCGCAACATTATTTTCCGCCATTTCCCCCGTTCGGGAATTCCGCCGCGTTTCAAGGATTGGGCCGAACTCAATTCGATGGTCGAAACGATGGTGCAAACTCATTGCATCCCCGATGGGACGAAATTATGGTACGACGTTCGTCCGAACTGGAAGTTTCCCACCTTGGAATTTCGCATCTGCGACGTGTGCACTCGGGTCGACGAAGCCGTTTGTATCGCCGCCATCTTCCAGGGTATCGTCGCCAAGCTCTGGAAGCTCCGACGTGATAATCTCACCTTCCGCGTCTATCCGAACGAGTTAATCGAGGAAAACAAATGGCGTGCGGTGCGGTACGGACTCGATGGCAAATTGATCGATCTGGGTAAACAAATCGAGGTCCCGGCGCGAGAACTCCTCCACGAACTGATTGATTGGTTCCTGCGTGATGCGGTGGACGATCTGGGCATTCGGGATGAGGTGCGCTATGCCTACCGAATCATGGAGCATGGCTCCAGCGCCGATCGCCAGATTAAGGTCCACGAACGGACCGGTGACCTCAAGGCCGTCGTGCAACATTTGGTTGATGAAACCAAAGAAGGCGTGATGAATTGAAAGGTTGAGGCGGTGTCAGTTCCACGCTAGAACGGCTCGTTTGCTCCAATAGTCCTCCGCCGGCTCGGCGAAGTCGGCGACATCGCCTGTCCATTTCACTTCCAGCGCTTGCCGATGGGAAAGGCATTGCGCAACGGTCGCCGCTCCGCTCAGGACGACGTCTGCCCAGGGTTGCGCGAGAACGGCGGACAGGGCCATCGCATCGACCCTGGCGCTTTGTTTCGCTGCCAGTTCTTGCAAATGGCGGAGCTTGTGAGCGAAATTCGGGTCCGTATTTCGCTCGGTCAACCGACCATTGGCCAACGCCTCTTTGATCACAATCCCCATCCCGCAACGGTGTGCCTCCGCGAGCGCCGGGCCAACCGAAGGCTCCAATAAGTTCCACGTCGCTTGCACCACGTCGAATAAATCCAGTTCCAAGGCTCGGCAAAGCGTGTCGGCTTGCCGTGGCCCACTCAGACTCAGCCCCACTTTAACGCCGCTCTGCCGTAACGCACGCAGCCCCTCCAGGACGGCGGTATTCTCCAGCACGCCGGATTCCAGGGTCGCTGAATGAATTTGATAGATGTCCAGATGCGCACCGAGAAAACGGCTACTCTCGTCAAGTTGACGATCGAAGACAGCTCGCGTGTGTTCCTTGACTTCGTGCTTTTCCGCGGTGACTTGCCAATTCGCGGTGTAGATATACCCCCACTTCGAGGCAACTACCACGCTGGCGGGGTCGATCTGGCGGCTCGTCAACCACCGCCCCAGAAACTCTTCGCCTCGGCCATAGGAGCGTGCGACATCGAAATAGCGGATGCCACTCTCCCACGCCGCGTCGAGCACTTCGTGGGCGTGAGCCTGCATCGACGGCGGGTCGTAGTTGCGGTTCAGATCGTCGGCATGGCCGAGGTTGATGTAGCCGGGTCGGCCCAGAGCCGCTAATCCCAGGCCCAAACGGGAGACGAGAAGCCCGGTGCGGCCGAGGGATCGCATGATGTTATTCCGCATCTCGGGACGACATGAGCGAGGCTCGCAAGTAATCGCGGTTCAATTGGGCAATGAAGTTGACGCTGATCTCCTTGGGGCAGACGGCCTCGCACTCCGACTGATTGGTGCAGCTGCCAAACCCTTCCAGATCATGCCGTTCGATCATCTTCAGCACCCGGCGGAAGCGTTCAGGTTGCCCTTGGGGCAAATTCGCCAAATGCGAGACCTTGGCAGCGACAAAGAGCATGGCCGATCCGTTCTTGCAGGCCGCAGCACACGCCCCGCAGCCAATGCAGGCCGCGGCATCCATTGCCGTCTCTTGCTTCGCCTTGGGAATGGGGATGGCATTTCCATCGGGCGCTCCGCCGGTATTCTCCGAGATGTAGCCACCGGCTTGAATGATTCGATCGAATGCCGAGCGATCCACCATCAGATCACGGAGAATGGGAAACGGACCAACTCGCCAAGGTTCGATGTAGATCTCGTCGCCGTCCTGGAACTTCCGCATATGGATCTGACAGGCAGTGGTCGCGCGGAAACCGCCGTGCGGAATGCCATTGATCACCAAACTGCACGTGCCGCAAATACCCTCGCGACAATCGTGGTCGAAGGCGATCGGCTCTTCTCCGCGATGGATGAGCTCCTCGTTCACCACGTCGAGCATTTCCAGGAAGGACATATCCGGACTGATGTTCTTCGCATCGTAGGTCACCATCCGACCTGGACTGTTGGCATCCTTCTGTCGCCAGACATGAAGTTTCAGGTTCATGGTAGTTGCCACTTCTTGCATTCCCTCGTGAGATTTGACTGTGCCCGCGACGTCGATCATCCGCGAAATCGAACGAGCGATTACTTGTAACTCCGCAGCGTCGGCTTGACTTCGGTGAAGACGAGCGGCTCCTTGTGAAGCGCAGGGGTCTCGCCGGGCCCTCGATACTCCCAAGCCGCGACGTAGCTGTAGTTCTCGTCGTCGCGTTTCGCTTCACCCTTGATGGTCTTGCCCGACGGATCTGCCTTCGCCTCTTCCTCCGTGAACTGGTACTCCTCGCGGAAATGTCCGCCGCACGATTCATTCCGCGTCAGGGCATCCCGAGCCATCAGTTCCGCGAACTCGATGAAGTCGAGAACCCGACCGGCACGTTCGAGCGAGATATTCAGTTCTTCGCCCGTTCCGGGCACGTGCACGTCGCGCCAGAATGATTCCCGGTACTCCGGCAATCTCTGCAAGACGAGCTTGAGGCCGCTTTCGGATCGCGACATGCCGCAGTAGTCCCACATCATTCTTCCGACTTCGCGGTGGATCTCCGTCGGGGTGCGTTTGCCTTTGCAACTAATTAGCCGTTTGATCCGCTCGATCACCTCCGCCTCGACCCGGCGAAACTCGGGATGATCCAACGACGGACGGTTACCCTGGCCGAGCTTTTTCCCGCTGGCGAAGTAATCGCCGATGGTGTATGGGAGGATGAAGTAGCCGTCGGCCAGGCCCTGCATCAGGGCACTGGCCCCGAGACGATTCGCACCGTGATCGGAGAAATTGGCCTCGCCGAGCACGAACAGACCGGCGACGTTACTCATCAAATTGTAATCAACCCAAAGCCCGCCCATGGTGTAGTGGGGTGCGGGGTAGATCCGCATCGGCTGTTCATACGCGTTCTCACCGGTGATGCGCTCGTACATCTCGAAGAGATTGTCGTAGCGTTCGCGGATTTTC
>CAKZUU010000432.1 GCA_937922175.1 uncultured Gemmataceae bacterium | reverse complement strand
CGCGGTTTATCCCAACCATCAACCGGTGACGATCGTCGGAGTCCTCACCGGTTGTCTGGTGTTTCTCGCCGATCTGATCCGCCGACTCGATTTGCCGTTACGCATCTCGCTGATCCAGGCTTCGAGCTATCGAGGGGCGACGACCGATCCCGGCGACCTGGTCGTTGGAGCCGAACTCCTCCCCGACTTGACCGGACGCGATGTCCTCCTGATCGACGACATTCTCGACACCGGACGCACGATCTCCCGCATCACCGAGCGGCTCAAGTCGTTGGGCTCTCGATCGGTTCGGGTCGCTGTTTTATTACGCAAACGTGGTCGGCAGGAGGTGCCCTTCGAGCCGGATTTTTGCGGCTTTGAAATCCCCAATGAGTTCGTGGTCGGTTATGGTTTGGATTACAACGACGAGTATCGCCATCTTCCCTTCATCGGCGTGCTCAGCCCTGGCCTGTGACGAGCGGTGACTCGAAGGGCTTTCCTCCGATTCGATGGAGGATGGCGAGTCGCGGTTCCTCTGTGCCTCGACGCACAAGATGAGCGGAGGCGTCATCACCCCGGGGGCTGAGACACCGATGACGGAACCCGCGGCCAACGCGTCGTCACCGCGAGTTGGATTCAGTTGGCGGCGTTGTTGTCGACATCTTCGACAGTCGGACTGGTTTCGGACTGAGGGGAACTTGCACCTTCGCCGAGTCGTTTTTGGGGGAACGGGGCGTTTCGGGCCGGTAATAGACGAAGGCCGCGGCGACGACCATCCCCACCCCGAGCAGTAAGCCGAATCTGGCGTCACCAGTCATGGGTAAGCCCTCCGGCATGACACCTCGCCTTCTTCAATCTGCGCCATAAGTTCGAGTTCCGACGGGGGAAAGCGGGGACTTCAGGAAAAATCCTCGTTTTCCGTGCTGATGGAATCACCCCTTGACGCAAGTTGCAAAGAATCGATACGCTGATTGAATCCGCGGATTCGGGCTTGGACGATCGGATCGTCGGGAGTTATACTTTCGGCAACTTCGGCAGGAGCCATACCTGTGAGTCTCAGGAGGAGACGCCGATGCGCCTTTGCCTTTTCGAGGATCATCTCGTTTCGGCCTTTGAGCCGATGATCTCGACCCGGCCTGTCTTCGATCTGATCTGCGGCTTGCAGTCGTTGCGAGCCAAGCAGGTCCGTTATTTCGGGTCCGGCTTGGTGGGTAAGTTGGTGCGACCGGAGTTGGCTGATTGGGTTCAGGATCAGTCAACCGGTGAACCAGTGAATGACTGGGACTGGCTTCGTGCGGGTCCTGTTGTTCTGGTGAATGGTCGTTGGCTTCCGCCGGATGGTCCGCCCCCCGTCTGTGATTCGCCCCAGATCGCTTTGGCCGATGATGACGTCGCTTGGGTTTGCCTGACCCCCGATCGGCTGCGCACCTTCCGAATCGAGAATTTGGAAGAGCACCTGGCGTCCTGGAGGCGGCAACTCCCCAACCGAATTGCTGGCGGCCGCCTCGTCCGCCGAGCATGGGATCTGATTGCCTCGAACGCCGACGAAATCGTGCGCGACTTCCGGAGTCTCAGCCCCCGGGATACCGGAGTCCGACCGATGGATTTTTCTCTCGTCGGTCCTGCCGGCCGATTGCACATCAATCCATCGGCGCGGATCGACCCTTTGGTCGTGGCCGATACCACCGGAGGACCTGTGGTCATCGAGCGAGATGCCGTCGTGACTGCCTTTTCTCGCCTGGAAGGCCCGTGCGGCGTGGGTTCCGCAGCGGAGGTCCGGAGCGCTCAGATCCTCGCAGGAACCACGATCGGGACGGCCTGTGTCGTCGGAGGTGAAATCGCATCAAGTATCTTGCAAGGCTTTGTGGAAAAACCTCATCAAGGCTATTTAGGACACAGTTACGTCGGCGAATGGGTCGAATGTGGCGCGGGGATGCAAACGAGCGATCGTCACCCATGGGAACGAGTCAGCCGCCCCTCGAATCGGCCGGGGCGCGTGTTTTCTCGCTCGGTCCCGCAGGGCTGCCTTATCGGCGATCATGCCCGAATCGCAGCGGGGAGCATTTTGCCTTCCGGTGCCTTCATCGGGGCATTCACCGTGGTCGAGCCCTCTGGTGCGATGGCTCCGGTGTACCTGCCTTCGTTCACGGCCTTCCGTCACGGACGAGTGGACCATGACGACGATGGCGACCAATGGATCGACCAGGCCGAGGAGCACATGCAAGAACGGAATATTGAGCCGAGTCCAACACTACAGGAGTTGTATCGGCGGCTCCTTGACAGCCGAGCCGGTGCGAAGGGACCCCGCTTCCGTCGCCTCCGCGAATCGGCTTGAGATGCGTTGGCCCAAGGGCGGTCATCCGGTCTATTCTATTTTCTATTTGGCGATTTCATCCTCCGTGGGATTGGTCGAAGGCAGTTCCTTGATCCGAATGTTGCGGAAGCGGCACACGGCGCCTTCGGCTTCCAGATGGATATAGCCCTTCCGAGGTTTCACTTCGCTAACTCCGGACACTTCTTTACCGTTGACGTGCAACTTGATCGTGCCGTTGTTGGCGATGATCCGGTAGTGGTTCCACTCCCCGCCGCCCTTGGCCCGGCGCTCGCTGGGCAAACATCGTTCCATGCCCTTGGGATGCGGCCTGTCGGGCTTGCAACGGGCGCCGTTGACACTGAACACATCGCCGTGGCTGGTCGCCCAATCGGTCTCAAAGTTCACCAGGACCTGCACCTCGATGCCTTTGGGAAACGGCGTCTTTCCCACGGGGTTTGCCGTCCCCCAGATGAAAATCCCTGAATTTCCCGGCTCGGTCCTGTTCTCGTGCATCCATTCAATTTCCATGATGAAATTCTCGTACATCTTCTCCGTGCGGATCGTGCCGGTGGGGTGCCCTGTGGTGATGAGTTCTCCATCCTTGACGGAGAACGTGTCCGGTTTCACGTTGACATTGACCCAGCCCGTCAGGTCTTTGCCATTGAACAAGGGAACGAAACCTCGGGCGTTGTCCTTCGGATCATCCGCGG
>CAKZUU010000431.1 GCA_937922175.1 uncultured Gemmataceae bacterium | reverse complement strand
TTGGAAGCATCTGCATGATTTCGTGGTCGGGCCGTGCAATCGAGTGGCCTTTGCGGCCGCCCAGAGTGTGACTGATGAGCCGACCCAGGGGCCCAACCCGTTGATCTTGCATGGGCCTGTGGGCACGGGAAAGACGCATCTTCTCGAAGGCATCTACGCCGGGTTGCGTCGCCAACATCCTCAGTTGAAGGTCCTGTACATCCACGCCGAAGACTTCACCAATCGCTTCGTCCAGGCGGTGCGATTCGGCAAACAGAATGCTTTCCGCCGCTCGATACGCAGCTGCGATGTGCTGCTATTGGACGATTTGCACTTTTTGGCGCGGAAAAAAGCCACGCAGGAAGAATTCCTGCACACTTTCGATGCTTGCCTGAGCGATGGCAAACAGGTGGTCCTCACCTGCGACTGTCACCCGCGGCTGAACGACGAATTCAGCCCCGAACTGATGGATCGCTTGCTGGGTGGAGCGATCTGGGGCTTGCTTCCTCCCGACCGTGAGACGCGCTTGGCACTGTTGCGACGGAAAGCAAGCGGTTCGGTGCGCCGGTCGGGCACCTCGACCGAAACTTCAGCGAACGCCGCAGCCGCCGGCATTCCTGATCTGGTCCTCGAATTCCTCGCGGATCGGCTGCGGGGAAACGTGCGGGAGTTGGAAGGGGCGTTACACTCGTTGAGGCATTATGGCCAGGTCACTCACCGACCGATCGACATCGACTTGGCACGGGAAGCGTTGGGCGATTTATTGCGCCACGCCGTACGGGTCGTTCGTCTCGCGGATGTCGATGCGGTCGTCTGTCGTGTTTTGCGCCTCCCCACCGGGGCATTGCAGAGCAAACAACGATCCTGGTCGGTGAGCCATCCGCGCATGTTGGCCATCTACCTGGCTCGGAAGCACACGGCTGCGTCCTACGCCGAGATCAGCGCTCACTTCGCCGGCCGAAGCCACAGCACCGCGGTCGCGGCCGAAAAAAAGGTCCGCCATTGGCTGCAAACCGACGAAAAAATCGCAATGGGCGGTCGTGATTGGTCGGTTCGTGACCTGCTAGAGCGGATCGAGCGTGAGTTGCTCCATTGAGCGCAGGCTCAGCGAGAGTCCGTGTCGCTCAACTCGGGAAAGACATCGACAGGAAGTCCCGCGGCCCGGATCTGGTCGGCCAATTTTTTGCGAACGGCAAAGCTGATGTTCGCGACTTGCTGCTCGCTGATTTTGAGGAAGCGGGCGACCTCGCGGTTCGGCCAGCCTCGCACCAGCAAAAGTTCCATGACCTTCAACCGCAAGAAGTCGCCGTCGGCTTTCCATTGGGCGATGAGTTGGCTCAGGACGCGGGAAATCGCGGCCTCTTCCAGATCCCGCTTCTCGTGAGAACGAGCGGCGCTGGAGGGCGTGCCTTGCCGCTCGTCCAACGCCTGACCGAGGAAATCATCGCACCCCTCACCGCCGGAGAGTTTCGGCCGACGACTGCTTTTCCGCAATTGATCCGTGATCTTGTACGAAGCGATCGTGAACAGGTATGTTTGCAACTCTCGCCGCTCGTCGTAATTCGGCAGACTCGTCAAAAAACCAATAAATGTCTCCTGCACGATGTCGTCGCATAGCGTCTCGTCATGCAATCGTCGCCGGGCGAAAGCGCGCAGACGGCCCTCGTAGCGGGCGATGAACTGCTCCCAGGCCTGCGGGTCCCGCTCACGGATTCGCTGAATCAGCAACCGATCGCTCTCGGAGGGCATGACGCCAATATAACTGACGGACCCGTTTGTGGGGAGCAGGTTTTGCCCGGCTCGGGTTCGCCTTATACCTCCTTCGGACCAACACCGACCGCAGCGACCAGCCACTTTCCCTCGCGGCGTCGCCGACGATCGACTTGCCCGGCTGAGGGGCAGAGCTTATCATGACGAAACAGACGATCGGGCCGTGGCGCAGTTTGGCTAGCGCGCTTGAATGGGGTTCAAGAGGTCGTGGGTTCAAATCCCGCCGGCCCGATTTTTGATCGGAGAAACACGTCTCGGATCATCGGTTGAGGATATCACCGTCGCTGTTTTCCCGGGGCTTTGCGACTCCCAGACCTATGTCGTCAGCGGGTTGCCTCGTGAGCAACTGCACGCCCTCGCTTCCCTTCTCTTCTGGGAGTTGATGCGGGGCGGTCGGGAAAGCGCGTCGCTTTCCCTCGTTTCGTCGAAAGCGCCCGGCGTCGATGCCCGGGGGAAAATTCGACCGGGCCTGGTCCACTTGACGTCGGGCCAGGTCGAAGCTATTGTTAATCGTAGATGGACGATAAAAGGAGGGGCGGTCGTGCGAAACCAACGTTGTCTTACTCCGACAGACGTTCATTCGCGACCCACGGCTGACACCCTGGAGAAAGACGAGGCGTTGGCGAAATTGGCTTGGGCCATCGCTCACCCGGCGCGGGTGCGCCTTCTGCGGATCCTGCTGTCGCGGCAAGCTTGTATTTGCACGGAACTTGTGGAACAGATGCCGCTCGCCCAATCGACGGTATCGCAGCACCTTAAAATTCTCAAGGAGTCGGGCCTCGTCATCGGGGAGATTGAGGGGCCGAAGGTTTGCTATGGTGTGAACCCGGTTGCCTTGGCGCGGCTGAAGGAGCTGGTGGGCACCCTGTAGACGGTTTTTTTTGTCGAGGAATCATCGTTCAACGACGATAAACGATAATGACGCGGATCAATTCCAAGGAGCCGACATGACCGTACTGCAAATTTTTGACCGACCGATGTGTTGCTCGACCGGAGTCTGCGGACCGAGGGTCGATCCTGCCCTGGCGCGATTCGCCGCCGATTTGGAGTGGCTCAAATCCCAAGGGGTGATGGTCGAGCGATACAACCTGGCCCAGCAACCGGCGGCGTTCACGCAGCATGATGACGTGAAAGCGGCTTTGATGAGCGACGTGGCGTGCCTGCCGCTCTTCCGCGTGGACGGGGTGATCGTGTTCAAGGGGAAATACCCGTCCCGCTCCATGCTGGCACGCTGGTGCGGGATCAGCGCGACGTCGGCCTTGCCGATCTCTGGTGGCGCCTGCTCCGACCCGGGTTGTTGCTAACGAAGGGATGGGACCTGTGGAATTCTTGAACCGACCGACGCGAAACCTCTTCTTCACGGGCAAGGGCGGCGTGGGCAAAACCTCGCTGGCTTGTGCCACGGCGATCACTCTGGCCGACCGCGGCCGAAAGGTGTTGCTCGTCAGCACCGATCCCGCGAGCAACCTGGACGAGGTGTTGGGGACGACGTTGGCTCATCGACCGACACCCGTTCCCGACGTCTGCCACCTTTGGGCGATGAACATCGAGCCAGAAGCAGCAGCGCGCGACTACCGCGAGCAATTGATCGGGCCTTACCGGGG
>CAKZUU010000430.1 GCA_937922175.1 uncultured Gemmataceae bacterium | reverse complement strand
GGCGACCGCTTGCATGTTTTGCCGAACCCATCGCTCGATGGCTTGCGCTTGCCGCCAAGGATCACCGATCGACCCAACGGCTCGGTCCGCGAACTCGCGGACTTTGTTGTCCGCGCTGTTGATGAAAAAATTGCTTTCCAGATACTCTTGCATGACAATCCGATTGGCGGCCTGGGTGGGTGGCTCGCGTCGAGCGGTCACTTGGAGTTCCAAACTTCGGCCGTCGGTGGCCAGGATCTCTTGCCGGCCATCCTCCAAGGCGAAGGCTCGCTCTCGCAATTCCTTCAGCCGTTCTGCCGCCTCTCCCGGCTCGAACTCCTTGGTAAAGGTGACGCGATAGACTACTCGTCGTCGGGAATGGACGTTGGGGATGACACGGTTCAGGGCGACGGACTGTTGGCCGAGGTCTTGCAATCGGCCATTCGGGGCCAAGGCCGCTTCTCGGGTAGTCCGCCGAAGGGTCAACTCCCCCAGACCGGGCAGCTCGCTTTGCACCAAGACGAGACGGTACTCCTCGTCATACCATTGCGTCGAGGCAGGCAATTGAACATCCCCGATTCGATCAGGTTTTGAGACGACTCGCAGCAGCCGCTTGGTGACGCCTTCGAGGGGCAGTTCTTCGTATCCTTTCACTTCTATTTGTATTCGGACGACGTTGTTGACGGTCGGCTCGAACAGCCGATACAAGAATCGGTCGCCCGGTTGGGCTCGCTTACTGGTGAGGAGGTCCTCTTCGCCCCGAAACGTCAGGAGGTCGTCGGGAAGGTGGATGCGGCGTTCAATCCGTTTACCGGGAACTTGCGGCCCCTCGATCGAGTCCTCAAGTACCCCGTCTTTGACCGTGCCGCTCAGGCGAAGCAGTTGATTGGTCCCCAGTGCTTGGGTCATAAAGACGCCGAGAAGTTTGCCATCGGGGGTCTCGTCATTTCCGGTGGAGGCGCGCAATTGAGCGACGTCGCCGAATCTCTTGACCGACAAACGCAACTCTCGCGTCACGCGCCAGACGGTTTGGCCATCCTTCTGAAACTCATGCACGGTGGTGCGAAAATGCCCCGCCTTCTGCCCGTTGAGGAACGCCGCGTCCCAGTGCTCGCGAAGCAGCTTTCCGGGTGCCTCTTGGCCAAGGGACAGACCTGCTCCCAAGGCCCACCCCACCGCCAGCGATAGCACTAAGCGCATAATTGGCACTCCACAACCTGCCGGAGGCCGCCCTCTTGATGAACGAGCAGCAATGTCTGCCATGATACCACGCGTCGGGTCCGGGCCAAGATCGACTCGGGACGATCATGGCCACGATGCAGGGTTCGAGTGAATAGGAAAGACGGATAATCTGAGTGATTTGCGGTAGATGGGTGATTGTTACAGCCGACACGAATGGTTGGACTCGACCTTTGCCCCTTGTCTGGCGGGTAGAATGGGATCGGACAGCGTGCGTGGCACCCAGTTGCGAACTATAGTTCAGTCGAGGCAGGAAGCAGCGGCGAGCCGGCTCGGGGATCGGCTGCCGATGAATCAAGGGATAGCTCTATGCGGGGTGCCTTCGTGACATCATCGCGTTCCGTCGATTCCCATTTTTACACCGAGCGTTACGGGGATTTCCTGTTGACCGCGGCCGTTCGACCGGGGCCCGACCTGTCCGTTGTTCCCCGAGAGGGCTATCGTGCGGCCGTCTACCGCGATCGGCGGCATGGCTTCGTCATTCCCCTGCTGACGGCCTCAGTGTCGCGGGAGCGGCTCTTCGATGTCTTCCTCGCGCTCTTGGAGCCACTGGGCGACATCGTCGATGTCATTCTTGAAACCAGCCATCACAGCCCCGATGGCAAACATCGGGATCTTCGACGGCGCGGCATTGATCGGCCCATCCTCGCCAGTTATTGTTGTGAATTTGAGGACGTGTTAGTAAACGACGGTTGTTGCGGCATCGCGGTGATGTCTCCCTCTCAGCCGATGGAAATCCAATTTGATGAACATAAAATTCTCACCGTTTATGCCCGCGAACTGCAACCGTTTCGTTGCATCTTCCGTTCGTTTGGCATCCCTCGCGATGATGCCATGAAACTCATCTCCGAAGGCGAACATTTTCATGCCTCCGACCCGCGACACTATGCCGAGTTCAAAAAACTCTGCCAGCGGTTGGGGATCGGAAGACTTTCGCGGGTCCGCTGACGCCGTCGAACCATTCCATAGCTTTCCGGCCGACCATCGCCGAGCAAGGGTTGGCACGTACCTTGGGGCCTCTGCTGCTGATGGCGGCCCCTCCCCGCCGCGACGAATGGGATCTGCCCCCATTCATCTATCAATCCACTGATTTCGACGGTCGACCGCGGCTTGATACGGCGGAAAGGTCGATTTCTCCGGATATACGATGTGTCGTTGACGACGGCAGGACAGCGAGCCGTCAGCTTTGGAAACGGCATGACTCGGAGAATTGGCCTTGTTTCGGAGCATCTGGACAAGTTATGGCAAACCGCCGGAACAAGCCCCAACGGCGAGCGGTACGAAGCGATGGATTTCCGTTGGATCGTGTTTTTGGCCCTGTGGACGGCGTTGGCAGGGCCGGTCTTGTCCCTGCCGCGGAGCAGCGGCGTCGCATCGTTCGTACCCGGTTCGTCAAGTCCGTCGGGGCGTGAACACGCAGCTTTGAAGCGTTAGGCCGACCCAACGGCATCTTGCCGACCGCTTTCGCATTCCTAAGCTCATGTCCGTTCTGTGAGATGACGCGCTCTTGGGGTTTGACATGACTGATCGCTCTCGTTCCGAGTTGGAGAGCATGGCCCGCAAGATCCGCCGCCACATCGTCACCAGCACGACGGCGGCAGGGAGCGGGCACCCCACCAGTTCCCTGTCGGGAGTGGAAATTGCGGTGGCCCTGTATTTTGGCGGAGTGCTGAGGCACGATCCAAAGAACCCGAAATGGCCGCAGCGAGACCGCTTCATTCTCTCAAAGGGGCACGCCGCGCCATTACTGTATGCCTGTTTAGCCGAAGCGGGATATTTCCCCGTCGATCAGCTGGTCACCTTGCGGCGGCTCGGCTCGCCTCTGGAGGGGCACCCCAACTACCGTCGATTAGCAGGTGTCGAGGCATCGACGGGGTCGCTGGGCCAGGGATTGTCGATCGGCATGGGTCATGCCCTGGCCGCCAAACTCGATGGATCGGACTATCGCACGTATGTGGTGTTGGGGGATGGCGAGGTGGGCGAAGGGCAGGTGTGGGAAGCGGTGATGTCGGCGGCCAAATACCGCTTGGACAATCTCGTCGCCATCGTGGATCAAAACGGATATCAGCAAACGGGGCCGACCACAGAAGTGTTAGACCTTCGACCGTTGGGGCCGAAATTCGAGGCCTTTGGCTGGTTCGCTCAAGAAATCGACGGTCACGACTTCGATCAACTTTTCTCCGCGTTTCATCGAGCCGCGGCAACGAAAAATCGTCCTAGTGTCATCGTTGCTCGGACGGTCAAAGGACATCCCGTCGTCCATCTGCTGGGCAGCGACCCGAACCACCACGGCAAACCGCTGTCGAAAGAGGAGGCGGCCCGGGTACTCGAATACATCGACACGCATTGATGGCGAAGGAAGGACGGCGGACCGGGACGAGGTCCGCCTATCATCCCAATGGCTCGCGGATCACGCGCGAA
>CAKZUU010000429.1 GCA_937922175.1 uncultured Gemmataceae bacterium | reverse complement strand
GGGGAACAAACTCGAAAACATCCGGGAACGATTTCCCGATCGCTTTTTTGACGTCGGGATTTGTGAATCGCATGCCGTCGCTTTCGCCGCCGGTCAAGCCAAGGCGGGGTTGCGACCGATTGTGGACATTTATTCCACGTTTCTCCAGCGGTCGTTCGATCAGATTTTTCAGGAAGTCGCTTTGCAAAATCTGCCGGTCGTCTTCACGATGGATCGGGCGGGGCTGGCAGGTCCCGACGGTCCGACCCATCATGGGTGTTTCGACATTCCGTACATGCGGTTGTTCCCCAATATGACCGTGATGGCGCCGGGCGACGAAGGCGACGTCGTGCCGATGCTTCAATTCGCGCTTCAGCATGTGGGGCCGGTCTCGCTGCGATACCCCAAAGCCAGCGTGGAGCAAGTCGAACGCGCGGTGGCTCCCATCGAACTCGGGAAAGCGGAGGTCTGGGAGTGGGGCGACGATGCCATGCTGATCGCGTTCGGGGCGCTGTTCCCGACGTGCGTTCGAGCCGCTCGGAAGTTGCGTGACGAGGGTTTGAGCGTCGGCGTCATCAACGCTCGCTTTTGCAAGCCATTGGACAAAGAGACGATCCTCCGTGCCGTCGAGCAGGCCACTTTGGTTCTCACGGTTGAAGAGGGGACCTTGGAAGGTGGCTTCGGAAGTGCGGTGCTCGAGGCGTGCAATTCAGCCGGGACGGACGCGAAGCACCTGGTGCGTCTAGGAATTCCGGATCGATTCATCGAGCATGCGGAACGGGGCGACTTGCTGGCGAGCCTCGGGCTGGACGTGGCGGGCATCAGCGACGCCGTTCGTCAGCGAATCGGCACCCGCCGCGAACTGGCGGCTCGCTCGGACCGCTGAGGGCAGTGCCGATGCGTTTCTTCGTTCTCGGAAACGCGGAAAAGCCCAACGTTCGCCGCGAAGCCGAGAGCCTGCTTCCTTGGTTGAAGCAGCAGGGCGACGTCGTCGTCTTCGACCTTGAACAAAAGATCGATCTCCAGGAACACGATGCCGACATCGCCCTTGTCTTGGGCGGTGATGGGGCGATCCTCCGTGCGGCCCGGCAAATGGGGCGGAAGCAGGTTCCGGTTCTCGGCATCAATCTGGGCAAACTTGGGTTCCTCGCTGACGTCTCACCGGCAGAGGTGGCCTCGGTCATTCCTGAGCTTCTCGCGGGCAACTTCCGTGTCACCTCTCATCTCATGTTCGAGTGCGAAGTGGAAACCGAGTTCGGCCCGCGCCTTTGCCTCGGTTTGAATGAAGTCGTGGTACAGAGCGGCCCGCCATTCCATATGCTTGAACTCGAATTGGCTATCAACGGCGAAGTGGCGTCGGCCTTCCATGGCGATGGCTTGATCGTCAGCACTCCCGTCGGATCAACGGCTCACGGGTTGTCCGCGGGTGGACCGATCCTCGGACAGGAGCTCCGGGCGTTCGTGGTGACGCCAATTTGCCCTCATTCGCTGACCAGTCGAACGATCGTCGAGTCAGCGGACAGACAGTTCTCGATCATGGTCAGAAGAGGGGCCAATTCGTATCTTGTTGTGGACGGTCAAGAAGTTTGGCGTTTGCCGGAACGGTCGTGCGTCAAAGTCCGTGAAGCATCCGTCTCGTTTCGGTTGGTGAAAGTGGGCGGCCGAAGCTACTATCGCACGCTCCACGACAAACTGAATTGGGGAGCCACCCCAAACTATCGCGCCGATCATGAACCGCCGTCAACTTCCTGACGTAAGGAAAAGCAACGGCCCCGTGGGGCACCGCAGAGTTTGTCCTGAATCCGTGAAATCGACGGCGACGAATTGACATGGGCATCGTTGGCCAATTGCTTCCGGCATTTTTGCTCACGTTGGTACAATTTCTGGCAGCTTTGCCTTGGCTCTGGGCTGTTGACCGCACGGCATTTCGACAGACGCTGCGTCGGCCGTCGAGTTGGGGGAACATCGTTGGGGTGCTCGCCGGCGTCACGGTCGGTCTGGCCGTCGTCATCCACTATCAGCGCGGCGCCAATTTGCTCGAACTTCTGGGTCGCGTTTATGCCGCTGTCTTGCATGTCCAATTGATTGTTGATTTCTTTGTCGTCGCTTTTGCCGTCCTCCTGACAATCTGGCCCAAGGGAGGTGCGGTGGCATTAGCCGCCTTTCGCGAAGGCATTCGACAACCGATGTTTTGGTTGATTGGACTTGTCGCCGTCGTCGTCTTCCTCGTCGCCATTGTTTTGCCCTATTTCACCTTCGGCGACGACTTCAAGATGATGAAGCAGATCTGCTTCGACGTGACGATGCTTTCAGCACTGATCTTCGGCGTACTGGCGGCAAGCATTTCCATCCACGAGGAGATCGAAGGGCGAACCGCTGTCACGTTGATGAGTAAGCCCGTGACCCGCCGCCAATTTTTGCTGGGGAAGTACCTCGGCATTCTGTTTGCCGCCTTGTGCCTGACCCTATTTATCAGTTGGTTCATGAACTGGGCTCTCCTGGTTCAGCCGACGTTGAATCCGATGGATGATGCGGTCGATCCGCTGGTGGCGCAAGCCCAAGGATCCCTGCTTCCGTATGCCGTCAGGTTGACCACACCGGACTCCTTTCTGCTGATCAAGGGAGCGAGCCTGTGGGTAGGGGAGTCGATCGCGAATGGGCTGGGAGTGTTGTTGGGGTTTGGGAAGGTAATGGTGCTGGTCGCCCTGGCGTCGGCATTGGCCACGCGGATGCCGTTGATCACGAACCTGTTGATTTGCGTGTCGATCTTCGCCTTGGGACATCTTGCCCCGGTGCTGCGTCGCGTCTCGGTTGAGTTGAAGAATCAGAACCCGGATAACACCGCCCTCTCGCTCGTGAATTTCTTGACTCAGACCTTGGAGACACTGACGCCGGCGCTTGAGTTTTTCGACATGGGGCCGGCAATCATTCGAGATACGCCGATCGAATTTGCGGCCTTTGCGCAATATGTTGGTTCGGCCACCGTTTATGGTCTCCTTTACACTGCCATCGCGCTGCTCTTCGGGCTGATCCTTTTTGAAGATCGCGATCTGGCGTGACTCCATCGCGGGTTCCTCCGGCAGTCCGGCAAACTTCGCGGTAAAATAGTTGTAGTTTGAACCGCGCGCCCTTCCCGACAGAAACCAGAGGGACCTGCCGTGGACCGATCGCCTTTTCTCCGCGCTTGGGATTACCTCGGCTATGCGCCGACACACAAATGGTTGGCAATGACGAGTGCCGCCGGCGTCGGGGCCAGCTTTGTCCTCCTGATCATTCTGTTGGGGATGTTTTCGGACCTGATGGTTTCCCGAGGCATGATACCCACTTTCGCGGATCTGAACGACGCGGAGCGACAACAGTTCTGCGACGAGTGGAATTCCTGGTCCATTGACGATCAGCGAAAGGCTGTGCAAGCCTGCCCCATCCCCGAGGCGAGGGTGACCGACTTGGCGGGTCCCGCGCAAGTCGGCGACGAGCAGACCCCTTTGAGATGGAAGGTGTTCGTGGGGCAGTTTCTCGAGAATCGAGCCGGGACGGCTCCGGCAGCGGAGTATCGCGCCAAAGCTTTTTCTCCCCCCGCCTCTAGCGACGGCAATCCGGCTCAAGTCGACGATCCGGATCGAGTTCAACTCGGTATTTTGTCGCATGCGGTCCGCAAACGAAACAGTCCGACGAGCCGACTGTCCGGCTGGTTCGCTCGCTGCTGTCCATGGTCGTGGCGTCCCTCGGCGGAGGGGACGTCGAATCGGCCTTACTTGTTCGGGTTGCTGCTAATCGCCGTTGGACTTGCCGTGCTTCGGGGAGGCTTGGTGCTGACAATGCACCATAGTGCTTCACGTGCGACGCTCGACGTGGCCAACCGACTACGACGCCTGATCTATCATCACACGCATCGCCTGGGATCTTTGACTCTTTCCTCTCATCGGACGAGCGAGCCAGTGGACGTTTTTATCCGGCAGGTGGATTCGCTGCACGATGGGTTGTACTCCCGACTGACGATCTCGATCCGAGAGCCGATCAAGATCGCACTGTTAGTGCTGTTGGCCATCCTCGTCAATGTTTGGCTTGCGATCGCAACGATTTGTGCCGCAGGGTTGGTGTGGATTATCAGTCGGCAAATCGCGGCGACCTTGAGGCGGCGAGGCCGAGCGGGTGCTCGCAGTGCTCTTCGACAACTCTCGTTGCTGGAAGAGTCATTACGCATGATGCGGCTGGTGAAAGGCTATTTGATGGACCTTTTCAACCAAGGTCGGGTCGAACGCCAACTGTCCGAGTATTCTCGAGCGCAGATTGCTCGATTCCGGGGTGAGTTGGTTTATCGCCCGTTGATCGTCCTGCTCGGCACCATTGCCGGTGCCGGCTTGCTCTTCGTCGCCGGCGTGCAGATCCTCAGTGAGCGGTTGAATGTGGCCGAGTTGATTGTCTTGGCGACGGCGATAGGTAGCATCTACTATCCGCTCGATCTGTGGCTCGCCCAACGACGGGTGATCCGCCGCGCCGCGGAGAGTGCGGGGGTCATCTTCGATTTCCTCGATCGTCGCGGCGAGGTCGGGCAGGTGGTCGGGGCCGAGTTTCTCAAAGCCTTGTCGCACCGAGTCGAGTTCGACCAGGTCAGCCTCCGTGATCCGGGAACAGGCCGTCGAATCCTGGATCAGGTCTCGCTCGCTATCGAGGCTCGCCAACGTGTAGCCTTCGTCGGACTGGACCAAGTGGAGCGGCACGCCATTGCGTCGTTGTTGACACGTTTCGTCGATCCGACGCTCGGCGAGATTCGCATCGATGGCAAAAACATCCGCTGGGTCACACTCGAATCGCTGCGAATGCAAACAGCGTTGGTGCTGCGCGACGAATATCTTTTCAACGATACCGTGTTGAACAACATCGGTTGCGGCGATTCCAGCTATTCGCTGCCGCAAATCTTCGAGGCCGCCAAGCTCGTTCATGCTCATCACTTCATCCAGCGCCTACCCTACGGCTACGAGACACGTGTCGGCGATTTGGGACACTCTCTCGATCCCGGACAGCAATTCCGACTCGCCCTGGCTCGCGCCATCCTCCGCGATCCCGCTTTGCTGATCATCGAAGAGCCCAAAGAAACACTGGACGACAAGACGAAAAAACTCCTCGACGATGCGTACTCTCGCATCCTCGTCGATCGCACGGTGATTTTCTTCCCCCGGCGATTGTCCACTCTGAAAGCGACGGATCGTGTCTTCGTCATCCAAGGTGGTCAGCTCGTGGCGCAGGGCGACCACCGGGATTTGCTTCGTGATGACGAATCATATCGGCATCTGTACTATAGGGAGTTCTACGCAGCGGCTGAGTTATCCTGACCCATCGGGGAGAGTGATGCTGCACTCCGAGGAGTTAAGCGTTGCCCTCAAAGCGGCGTGGCGAGCGGCCCGACGCATTCAAGACGATTACCACCAGCGGACGCCGATTCCGGATGCTCCCGCGAACATCTCGACAGAAACAGATCGAGCGGCCCAGGAAATTATCTTGCGGGAACTGCACTCCCATTTTCCTCATGACAGTTTGTGCGCGGAGGAAGTGACCGACACTTTGAACCTCTCGCCCCGGTCAGGCGATCGCATTTGGATTGTCGATCCCATCGACGGCACACGCGGTTTTGCCATGAAAAACGGCGAGTTCAGTGTCATGATCGCGTTGGTCGTGCACGGAGTCGTTCGCTTGGGCGTTGTCCTCGCGCCGGCAACGAACACGGTGGTGTTTGCCGAACAGTCCCGACGATGCTGGCGAACCGTCAATGAGGATGGCCCGCTCGTCCGCTGCCGGGTCAGCTTAGCCAAGCATTTACACGAGGCGACGCTGACCCAAAGCCGGTCCAAGACCGCTCGCCAATCGCCCACCGTCTCCTTGTTGCAGCCGAAGCGCGTGCTGGAGACGTTTTCGGCGGGTCTGAAGCTCGCCCACGTCGCTTGTGGGGAGGCGGACGTTTACGTGAATACCTACCCCGAATTCAATGATTGGGACGTTTGTGCGGGGCAAATTCTGGTGGAGGAGGCCGGAGGCAGTGTGACCACGCTTTCGGGCGAGGCTCTTCGATATGGCGCTCTTGGGAACAAACAGCGGGGAGGCCTGATCGCCAGCAATGGCCTGTTGCACGAAGCCATCCTCCACGCCTTGCAACGTCGCAAACCGGTCGCCGGCAGCGAAGACAGGTCAGTTACGGTTTCTTGAAGTCGGCGGGAATGCTTGGGTTGCCACGCAACTCGGCGATTCGACTCCGCGCGGTTCCTGCGAGGTCTGAGGTCGGCACGAGCCGATCGACCATCTCCAAGGCCGCAATCGCCTCGGCGATTTTTCCTTTCTTCAGCCACGCCTCCGCCAGAGCCAAGTGCATGGTGGCAGTGTGCTCGTTCAGACGCTGGCACGCTTTCGCCAGCCACTCGGGATTGTCACGGATCAGAGCGGCGATCTTCGCGGCCTCGTCACTCTCCGTCATGCCTCGGTAGGCAGCGACGAGGGTATCGCATCGCTCCAAGCATTGGAAAAAGTCCTGTGATTTCATGAAATCGCGAGCTTCGGCAAGAAGTTCAGCAGCACGCCGCTCTCGTGACTTGTCCCGACTCGCCAATTGGGCAGGTGTCGCACCGAGCAGATTTTTGGCCTCATGAGCCGCTGCCGTGCCCGGATATTTGCGGACAATTTCGACGAGAGTTTCGGTCGCCTCGAGACTTTGGCCCTGATCCTGCATGCGTTTGGCATGGGCCAGTCGATTGTCCGCTTGCGACTCCAAGGTCGCTAGATGCTCGCGGGCCTTTGTCTGGATCGGCCTCTCCCCGCCATCTTGCAGAATGCCTCGGAACAGTGTGATCGCCCGGGAGTTTTCCCCCAAAGCAACGGCTTTGGACGCTTCCTGGAAGTCACGGACCATCCATTCGGGGGTGGTCAACGTGGAGGCAACGGCGGCTCGAAGGTGTGGTAATAATTTCGGGGCTTCAAGATATCCCTCGATGAACGCCAGGATCTTGCCATCCGGCGCGGCGAGCACGAGCGTCGGGTAGCTTTGAATCCGCAAGTGTTGCGCCAGGGTCGGGTCACGATCGGCGTCGATCCGCAGGGGAATGAACTGATCTTTGATCAACGCGACCACCGCAGGATCGCGAAAGGTGGTTGCTTCCAACTTTCGGCACCAGAAGCAATTCGCCGTGCCAAAGTCGACGAGCAGCGGCTGGCCCTTTTCGCGGGCTTCCTGCCGTGCTTGGCGGTAGTCTGTCCGCCAGGGCAGCTCCTGAGCGGGCAGGCGAACGACGGCCGAGGATACGACAGCGAGGATGACAAGTTGACGTGGCACGGCGAACATGAGAAGCCCCTCGGAGTTTCGACGTCAATCAGCGGACCGGTTCGAGGCATCTTGCCGGTGTCCCTCCGGGACGAGGTTTCCGTCACGCCCGGGGATGCGCTTTCTGGTAGCAGTCATGCAACCGCTGCGTCGATACGTGGGTGTAAATCTGAGTGCTGCTGAGGCTACGGTGCCCGAGCAACTCTTGCACACCACGAATGTCGGCCCCGGCATCGAGCAGGTGCGTCGCAAAGCTGTGCCGGAGCGTGTGCGGACTGGTACGGGGATCCAGACCGGCAATCGCCAAATACCGTTCCAGCAATCGGCCGACACTTCGGGTCGTGAGTCGGCTCCCGCGCTGGTTCAAGAAGATCGCCGGCTGATTCTTGAACGTTTCTCCCAGGATCGACCGAGCTTGCAACCAGGTCGTCAAGGCGCGCTTCGCCGGCTCTCCCAACAAGACCAAGCGCTCGCGCCGACCCTTGCCTCTTGTCGTGACGAAGCCCGACTCGAGGTCGAGATCGTCGAGATTTACGCCGACCAATTCGGCTACCCGCATGCCGGTGGAATACAGCGTCTCTAAGATTGCTCGATCGCGTTGGGCGAAAGGGTCATTGCCGCGCGGGGCAGCCAACAGACGTTCCACCTCTTCCTGAGTCAAGAAGTGGGGGAGTTTCTTATCCTGTCGCGGTCCTCGAAGTCCCTCGCACGGATTTGCGTCGATCATTCCCTGGCGACAAAGGAAACGGAACCACGAACGGAGGGCGGCGAGTCGGCGAGCGATCGTCGTTTTTGCGTAACCTTGCTCGCTGAGCCAAGCCAGGTACGCGCGAACCGTCCGAGTTGTCAAATCCCGGGGGGTCGAACGCGGCCCGAGCTTCTCCACGAAAAAGGCCATCGCTTGGGTCAAGTCCTCGCGGTACGACTTGACCGTATGGGTGGATGCGTTCCGCTCCAGCCCTAGATGCCGCAAAAATTCTGCAAGTGCCTGGTCCATTCCAACCGGCCGTCATACACGGGATTCGGCGGGCGGTTCGTCGGCAGCGGTCCTTCCTTGTTCCCGGGCCTTGGCCGTCAGGAGGGCCACATCCAACCAACTAAGGCTCAAACGAGGATTAGCGGCATCGTCGCGAAATGCGTCGACCAGATCGGCACGACTGATGTCGTCGTACACGTAGACGTACCTTTCGCTCCCCTTCATCAGGGCCAGGACGTTGAGGTCGCGGCGCACCGGGTTCCCTCGCATGAAGCCGTCCTTGGCAAGACCGTTGGGGGAAGTCCGACGCAGAAAGGTATCGGTTGGAGGTGACCTGCCATTAAAGAACTTACGCGCGATTTTCCATCTTCGGGATTCCCGGAAAACGGAAGACTCCTAAGACGCGATAAGTTTCGCCCGCCGCCATATCTTCCGTGATTGTCATCGGTCTCCCCTCTCTCCCCAATCAGTTCTCGACGCTAAGCCGACACCCGTCGGCAGAAAAGGAATGGCCCTCACTCGACAAGCGCTCCCCAAACTTCCGCACCGATTCCTCTTGTCGATGCGCCGCCTCCCGTGCTCTAATAGCCCGACGGACTCAACGTTTCACGACAAGGAGGTCGTGTGATGCGAACGGCGATCGTGATTCCGGCACGTTACGGTTCGACTCGGCTTCCCGCGAAGCCCCTCTTAAAATCAACAGGCAAGTACCTGATTCAACACGTCTACGAACAGGCCATGCAGTCTCGCAAGGCTCGTTATGTCCTCGTCGCCACCGATGATAGCCGAATCGCGGCGGCAGTGGAGAGTTTCGGGGGCAACTATGTCTTGACCCGGTCGGACCACCTCAGTGGTACAGATCGAGTCGCGGAGGTCGCGGAGCATCTCGATGTGGACGTTGTCATCAATTTGCAAGGTGACGAGCCGGAAATCGACGCCGAGGCAATCGACCTGCTCCCTGAACTTCTGGAGGACGATCTCGACTCGCCGATGGCCACGCTGGCTGCCCCCATCCGTTCACGCGAGCTCTGGGTCGATCGGAATTGCGTCAAAGTTGTGTGCGACGATCAGGGACGGGCCTTGTATTTCAGCCGGTCACCCATTCCCTACGTGCGAGACGAGGAACCTGATTTCGCTGCCGAACCGCCCAGGTTCTTGCAGCACCTTGGTTTATACGCATACCGCCGGGAATTTTTGCTTCAGCTGGCCACCACGCCGACCAGTTCCTTGGAGAAGATGGAAAAATTGGAGCAACTGCGTGTATTGGCGATGGGGAGTAGAATTCGAGTAGGTATCGTGGCAAATTCGAGTTGCGGCGTGGACACGCTTTCAGACTACGAAGAATTTGTACAACGATATCGACAGAGCCAGCGAAGACTGGCCGCTTGAACCCTCTCACTTGTTGGACGTTGGTTGGGTACGGGATATAGTGACCGGAGGCAAAAGCCACGAAGCCCGCGGGAGGGATGCCCCGTGGGCTTTTGTCATTTTGGATCGCTCCAGGGGAAGGATTGATGGTCAAGCACGTCTTTGTGACGGGGGGAGTCGTAAGTTCTCTAGGCAAAGGGATTACGAGTGCCTCGATCGGTTTGTTGCTCGAACGTCGCGGCCTGAGAATTCGGATGCAAAAATTCGACCCCTACATCAATGTGGATCCTGGGACGATGAGCCCTTACCAGCACGGTGAAGTTTACGTCTTGGACGATGGTTCCGAGACCGACCTCGATTTGGGGCATTACGAGCGTTTCACCAATGCCCAGCTGGACAGCGATTGCAATTACACCACGGGCCGAATTTACAAGACCGTCATCGAAAAGGAACGTCGTGGCGAATACAAAGGCAAAACGGTTCAAGTCATCCCTCACATCACCAACGAGATCAAAGCCGCGATTGCACGGATCGCCACTCCGGACATTGACGTGGTCATCACGGAGATTGGCGGCACCGTCGGCGACATCGAGGGCATGCCGTTTTTTGAGGCGATTCGCCAGTTTGGTTTGGAAATCGGGAAGGCGAACTGCTTGTACATTCACTTGACGTTGGTGCCTTATCTGAAAGCCGCGGGCGAATTGAAAACCAAACCGACGCAACATTCTGTTGGCATGCTGCGGCAAATCGGTATTCAACCAGACGTCCTCATCTGCCGAACCGAACGCGAGTTACCCGCCGAGGAGCGTGAGAAGATCGCGCTGTTTTGCAATGTAGAACCTCGTGCCGTTATCGAGGAACGCGATAAGGAAATCAGCGTTTACGAAGTGCCCCTCAGCCTGGCGGCGAACAAGCTCGACGATTTCATCGTCGAAAAATTGAACCTTACCCAGGCGAAGCCTCTGGAGCTTGATGATTGGCGCGAGATGATCGAACACATCCGACGACCCGAACACGAGGTCACGATTGCGGTGGTCGGAAAATACGCAAGGCATCATGACGCCTACAAGTCCGTTTACGAAGCTCTATTCCATGCCGGGATTGCCCATCGCACAAAGGTTCACATTCGCAAGATTCAAACAGAACAAGTCGAGAAGGAGGGGGCAGATCGCGTTTTGGCGGGCGTCGATGGGATTCTCGTCCCCGGCGGCTACGACAAGCGGGGGATCGCCGGAAAGATCGAAGCGATCCGCTATGCTCGCGAGAGAGAGATTCCGTTTTTCGGGATCTGTTTGGGTTTGCAGTGTGCCGCCATTGAATTTGCCCGAAATGTCCTGGGCTTGGCCGACGCAAACTCCACCGAATTCCAAACCGATACCCCACACCCGATCATCTGTCTGCTCGATGCCCAACGCAACGTTACGGCGGTCGGCGGGACTCAACGTCGCGGGGCGTACGAACAGCAGATGGTGCCCGGAAGCCTCGCTCATCGCGCCTATGAAACACTCGTCGTGTCGGAGCGACATCGCCACCGCTACGAGTTCAACAATGCTTATCGATTGGCTTTTGAAGAGCGCGGGATGCGCATCACGGGAACCAGCCCTGATGGTGGTTTAGTTGAGGTGATCGAGCTGGCGACGCATCCTTGGTTCGTGGCCGTCCAATGTCATCCGGAATTCAATTCCAAACCTAATCGGCCACAGCCCCTCTTCCGCGACTTCGTCGGTGCTGCTCTGAGTTACCGTCGCGAGAAGAAGACCTCGCGATCGGCAGTTGCGACAGTTCATTGAAACGACAGATCACTTGTCAGCACCCAGATTGCTGACAGTCCCCGGAGATTCAATTTATTCGTCGGTCGATCACCGCCGTTTGATTTTGAAATTCAGGACTCGAGTCTCGCCAGCGACGAGTCGAATCTTGGTCCCGCCTTCGACTGGGGGATCGAATCCAGGTTTCAGAGCTTCATGCCAGCCCCGCAGTGTCAACTCGACTCCCGCCGGCACGTTCTTGATCGTGTACTCGCCCTTCTCGTTCGTGACGGCGGCGTAAGGGTGGTCGAACGTCAGGGCGTAACCCGTCATCCATTTGTGAACGTCGCAATTCATCGTCAATTCACGTCGATCCAAAACGATCTTGTCGAAGATGTACACACCGCTGCGTGCCGACAGGGTCGCGCCACTGGCCGGGTTGCTATCGCTGCTGCCCGCCACTTTAATGTTGTGTCCGATCGTTGCCGAATTGAGCACCTTGAGCGTCTGCCCGGTTCGGATTAGTTGGTTTCCCTCGCGGTACTGCGGATACAAAACGACGACATGCGGGATGAACTGGCAATACGGTTGATCGACAACCACTTCATCGGTCCAGGATTTGGCACTGTCGTCCGGCTTTTTAAAGTAAAAACCCTTCGGCGGTCGAACGAAGACGACCACATTCGCGACTTTGCCGTCCTGCACCATCCACGTTTGATCACGGATGTCGCCTTGGACGCAGACGGGGCGATCGGCATGTTGGAAGATGCTCTCCAGCTCAGATCGAGGAGGAGGTTCGCCGTCGTATTCCACGACGCCAGTGATCGTCGCCGTTCCCGAATATTCGAGAGGAGCCAAGGACTCGGACGCCGATCGTCCTTTCTTCGCCGGGAACAAACCCTCGTCGCTCACGTCGATGGTGGACGAGGTGCAACCGTAAAGCACCATGCTGACCACGCAGAATCCCGCCGAGAAAAGTAGCAGCGGCCGAACTTGTCTCATGACTCCTCGCTCCACGTTGATGTCGAATCGTCGTCGGCATCGGTGATGCCGCCGAGCGTATCACCTTATTTCAAATACTCGGATTTGAACTTGATCGTTCCGAGGTCCAAGGTGCCATTGGCCGGAATCGTGATTTGTTGTCCCGCACTGCGGCGGCCTTCATGAAGCCAGCCGCCCCGTTCGTGCTGGATATAGAGCAAATATTTGCCGGCCGGAGCATTCTTGATCTCGAACGATCCATCAGGTTCGGTCAGGGCAAAATAGGGATGATTGAAAACACCGATGCGTCCAGCCATCCAACCATGAATATCGCAAGCGAGCATCAGCGGCCGCCTCTCGGCGCGGAGGTTGCGTTCGATCATTCCCCCCGGCGGAATCGTCAGATTGATCGTTCCATTGACATCCGGGCTCCCGGAAATTCGAGCGTTGTGTGCGACCGGGGCACTGTTCTTGATCTGTAATTTCTGCCCCTCACGCAGCATCGCCACTCGCGGCTCGAACAGACACATGGGTTGATCGATGACCACCGGTTTATTCGGCACCTGGCTCAAGCTCGGGTGAATCGGGATCTTGTCATTCGGCGTCAGCGGGGCGAGCCAAACCATGACATTTTTGACACCTTTGCTAGCGGTGTCGATTACCAATTCGTCTTTGAGCAGTTGGCCCTTGGCTAGACAATGCGCCTGATCTTTATCGACCTTCGCCGGTTCCGGCGAGGGGATGTTCGCGCCATCCCAGATGACGCGGCCCTTGATCGTTCCCCATGATTGGCTCCAGGCCGTCGGCGCTACAAGTCCCGTGACAATTAACGCGATCGAGATGCTTCGCAGCATTGGTTACTCCCAAGTTCATTTGGAAAGGAGATCCATCGGGTGGGCTACCCTTCCATTCTAGGCGGCTCGATCGGGCGGCGTCGTGTGGGGCCGCTTTTGTTGGCGGAATTCCGAGGGCATCGCGCCACCCGTCAATTCCCCCCGTCGGCTGCCGCTGTCGTCGTCGCGTTGGAGCTGGTACCGAGCATCGGGCGGCCTCGAATCACCGGCCAGGTGCGGACTTCGGGGTACAGCATCAAGAAATCGCGCACGGCCTGAATTTGCTCTCGCGAACTACCCACGAAGGCATCCTGGTGCTCCGTCTTCGTGGAGAGAAAATTGATCGGCATGACCGTCGTGTAATGCAGGAACCGTTGAGGATTCGTTACCCAACGTTCGGTCCAATCGGGGCGCAGCCTGCCTGCCGCCAATTCCAAGTTGGGACCTTTGTTTTCTTTCCCCGCCACGTCGCCGACATAATGACAGGTGAGGCACAAATTGCCATGCAGAACCAACCGGGCGGCGTCAGCAACGTAAGCCTCGCGCCGCTCCCATTGCCTGACCAGATCTGTGAAGTCTTTCTTGTTGAGCTTTTCCGCTGCGAGTTCCGCCTTGAGTTTCGCCTCATTGCGAAGTTTTTCGGCGTCGGCCTTCGTCGCTTCCGGGGCCGATTTCAGCTGTTCTTCCGCTTCCTTCAACGCGCGCTCGGCCGCGATTTTCTCGGCGGCGAGCCTCTCTTCCCAGTACTTTTGGAACTCTTGCTTGCGGATTTCGTACTGACCGGTCGCTTTCAATCGCGCCACGTAAGCCGCCGTCTTCTCCTGCAAGTACGAGTCCGTCCGTTGAGGCATCGGCACATAGGGGTAGGTCAAGCCAATCCCCTTATTTTCGCTGCGATCTACGGCGGCAAAATAGTTAACGATCGCTTGGGTATCCTCCGGCGACAGGTTGAACTTCGGCATCCGCAATATCGTGAGAGGTCGGATGCGGTGCGGGTTGCGTAAAAAGTTATACAACCACTCTGTTTGAACCTTCTCTCCTTCGCCGACGAGATTGGGTGGCCCTGCTGCATACGCCAGGCTCAACTTGGCACCACCTCCGCCATAACTTTCCCGATCCCGTTTTTGTAAGTACGGGATCAATTGATCCATGAATGTGCCACCATATGGCGGGACCGTCTTGGTGATCAGGCTCGGAGGCAGGGAGAGTTGCGCCGCGGCTGGAATATCGCGAAGAGCACCCGCTTTTTTGTGATCCTGACGGAATCGCAACGCCCTCATCAGCCAGAACCCGACATTCGGATTTGGTTCCTCGTCGTCTTCGTCGGATTTCACCTCAAGCGGGGGGTGCACACCGAAAGTTCGGCTGCGATCCCCGACTCCTTGGTCCGCACCCGCCCAAGCAATGTGGTTCGGGTCAAAATAATCGTCCTTGGTATAAGGCCCCTCATGTTTGTACAAATCGGGATGCGGATTCGGCGGACCGTTCTCCAAACGATCGAACGTGGGCGCCGACCGGAATTCGATGCTCCCCGGTCGGATGAGGTGGCATCCCCCGCAGTTAAATTTGTCCAGAACCTGTCGGCCTTTGACTTCATGCCACCGATCTTCCTTGGGATGGTGCACGTAAGCCGACGGAATCGATTCCGCCACCAATCCCAGGATGAACGTCATGACGGCTTCCCGTGCTTCGGCCTCTTCCCTAATTGTCCGAGCTTCGTATTCTTCGCGTGATTCGTTCGGCAATCGTCGTGGACGAGCGAACTTAAACTGCGGCATCCTTAACCGCTCATCCCAACTGCGAATGCGGTTGTAATCGTAACTGCGAGGCTCTTCCAGCTTCAGGTGTAAAAAGCCCTCCCGCGAGCGCCCGTGATGATCGAGCATGTCCAGGAAATATTGCTCGTAGGGCTTCTTCCCGTCCTTGATCGCATACGATTCACCGTTGTCTTTCCCCTTTCCATCATCCCGTGATGAGACGATATGAAAATGGTGCTCGACAAATTTGTGTCCGTCCTCGAACGCCAGTCGTTCGATGTCCTTCTTGCCCCAGTCATT
>CAKZUU010000428.1 GCA_937922175.1 uncultured Gemmataceae bacterium | reverse complement strand
GGAGTCGGCCATCAACACGATGGCACTGACCGACAGAGGCATGCGATGCCCGCTCACCATCTCCAGTCGAGCCGTCTGGCTGAGCGGCACGGGACGCTGAAACAAGAATTGGCAACTGCTTCCCAGGGTTAAGCGATCATTTGGTTGAAGCAAGGCGCGAGTCTGGGCCTGGCCATTCACCAAAACCGATCGGGCCGCTTCCAGCAGGTATCCTTCATCGTCGCGGGTGATCGTGGCATGCAGTCGAGAGACGTCGGCCAGCAACGGGACATCGACCAGGGCTTCGCCGGTCGCTTGTCCGAAGGTGACGCGGCTGCTCAGGCAGATGAGATACCCTCCGACGCCGTCAATCCACAGTAACAGGCGCCGGGGTAAACCCTGGCGTGAGTCTTCCAAAAGGTCCGGTTCGCTGACAGAATTCAAATGATGATGGGCGACGGCGGTTGTCGTGGTCTCAGGCTCGAGGGCCTTCCAGGCTTCGCTGCGGGCCTTGCGAGGCTCCACCGCCTGGGGAGCGACAGCCAGAACGATTTCTGCAAACTGCACCACTTCCCGCCATCGTCGTTCGCGCCAAGCCTCGTGGAGGTTGACGATGGCTTGTTGATAGACATGCTGACGCTGTTGCAACTGCGCGTGGAAATCGTCCAGGCTTGGAATCGGGAACGCCAGCATCCGTTGGATCCGCTGCACTTGCTGAAGTGCGACAGGAAACTCGCCGGCGTCGGCCAGTTCCCGAGCCCAAAGCCAGGCTTGGGCCGCTTCGTCGAAAGGGTGGAGTTCGTCGCTTTTGGTGCCGCGATCCCGCAACCGGGCGATGGCCTCAGCGGCACGACCGGGTCGTCCAATCTCCAGGGCGGCCCGGGCTTCTGCCAACCCCAGGCGGAGCAACTTCTGCCGCAACTGCTCGACCGCAGGTTCATTGGGGGCCCACAACTCGGCCTGCTGCAAGTCTTCCCACGCCGGAACGATTGCATCGTTCCGCAAGTGACGCTCCGCCCGCTCCACGAACCGTCGGATCAATTCTTGTCGCAGATGCAGGGTTCGTTTGTGATCGCGTGCCCTGGTTTGCGTCAGTAAGCGGCCCGCTTCTTCCAGCCGCCCGGCTCGCAGGGCCTCGCGAATCTGCCGATGTGTCAACCAAGCCAGGCCGAACATGGTTTGTCCATCGGAGAAGAATTGAGCGCCCATATCATGGCCGACTGGGCTGATTCCTTTTCAGGATACGCAATCGTCTCGGCAATGCGTATGCCAAGAGCCGTGAATCGCATCGACAAAAATCGCCCACCCGCCCGGCAGCCCGTGATCGACATGTCCTCTCTCGACACATCGAGCCGGTCAACAAACGTCCGAATCACTCGGCGCTCGTTGCCGGCTCGTTCATCTCACAAGCAGCGCAGACGAAGTTAATTGCGGATCAATGATCCTCCTTGGCCGTCTCGCCGCTGAGGGCATTTCGCACGCGACGGAGCACCGAGTCGTAATCCGCGGTCTCCTCCTTCTCCGCGTTGCCCGTGCCAACACTCCCGCCGTGACTTGACTCGCTCAACTCTTGCGCTCGCTTCTGGATTTCGATGTCGGTTTGCAACTTGTTCAACCGTTTCTTGATCTTATCCAGTCGGCTCCCCTCTCCCGTGGGCAACTTGCTCTCCGTCCGCATCAGCTTCAGCGTCTCCAGATCCGCTTCGAGCAGGGCCACTTGGGTGAGAAGTTCCTGTTGCTGGCTTTTCATTTCCTTTTGCGTCGCCAAGGCGGCGGCGAGTTTCTGTTCTCGAGCAGCCAACAGTTTTTCCTTGCTGGCCACCTCTCGCTTGAGGGCGGCGAAGTAGTTCGCTTCGCGATCCAACAGCCGAATCGCGTCGCTGCGGCTGTATTCTTTGCCTTCGTACTTCACAAACTTCACCTTCGCTTCCAATTCTTCGGCGGCGGCCGCCAATTCCTTTTCCATCGACTTCAGCTTCGCCTGTTTGCGTTCCAGCTCCTTTCGCAAATCCTTGACTTCGTATTCGTACTTGGCAACGGCGGTCCAGTTCTTGTCCATGTCCTTGGTGAGTCGGCTAATATCGAGTTTCAGCTGCTCGATCTGCACTTCCGGTGGGACCTGCTTTTCCATATTGTCTACGGTTCGTTGCCACAGCGCCGGACCCACGCCGGTTATCCACACGGCCACAATGCCTAAACCCGCTGCCACGGCGAGACTCGTTCCGATTTTGCAACATTTCATGGTCGGTTCCCTCAAGTCAGTCTGTTCCATCGGGCGGGATCACCTCGGGGCCGCTGCCCAGGTCAGATTTCACCCCTCTACCGAGTACTTCGTTCCGGGAAACGAAATATTTGGCTCCCGTCAAAAAAATCCCGACCGATTGTTACCCCGCGCCGAGGGATTCGGATCGTAAGAGGCAGCCGGTCGAATGGCGGATCGGGGTCGCGGAGCCTGCAAGCCACCATAGATTGATTCGCAGGAGAGGGCTATTTCTTCAGGGGTCGGAGAGTTTGCATGACAAGGAAAATCATCGTGCTGACAGGGGCGACTCGGGGTTTGGGCCGAGCCTTGACCGCCGGCTTTGTCGAAGCGGGCCATACCGTGATTGGTTGCGGTCGCGATTCCGGCCACGTGGCCGAGCTTCAATCAAGCTACCGCCCTCCTCATGATTTCGCCGTGGTCGATGTCGCTGACGAAGCCGCTGTCGCTCGCTGGGCCTCGCAATCGCTCGAGAGGTATGGCCCGCCGGACCTCCTCATCAACAATGCCGCCCTGATGAACCGGTTGGCCCCGCTCTGGGAGATCACGGCTGAAGAGTTTGGTCGGCTGATGGCCGTCAACGTG
>CAKZUU010000427.1 GCA_937922175.1 uncultured Gemmataceae bacterium | reverse complement strand
GCGAGCAAATCGGTGACCAGGCTGTCGGCAACGCACCGCCCGGCGCGGGTCAAAGCGACATGTCTCCCGTCGTCGCGCATCAGCCCTGACGCGATATGTCGGCGAAGAGCATTCCCGACCAGTGTCTCCAAATCGAATCCTGTCTGCTCGCGAAATCGAACACGATCCACACCTGAAGCGCGGCGAAGGTTCAACGCCAACGTCTCCCTGGCCCGTTCGCGCGGCGAGAGTGTCTCGGATTGAAACACCGGAGATTGTGCGGCTTGGAGCCGGCGAATGTATTCGTCGATTTGACGAACGTTCAAAGTGCGAGTCCCTCTGACGTATGCCGCGGCTCCCAGCCCGAACCCCCAGAACGCTTCGTTCGCCCAATAAACCTGGTTGTGTCGGCACTCGCCTCCGGGTCGGGCAAAACTGGAAATCTCGTATTGGGCGTAACCCGCCTCTTCAAGCTGATCCATGGCTCGCTCGTACATGGCGCGCTCGCTTTCCTCGTCCAGTGGGAGCAAGGCGCCTCGACGGCGCTGCTTCCACAGCCGAGTACCTTTTTCGTAGGTCAGCCCATAGGTCGAAATTTGCTCCGGACCCAACGCGATGGCCCGCCGCAAATCATCCTCCCAGTCCGCCAGCGACTGTCCGGGCACGCCGAACATCAAATCCAAGGACAACCGCAGACCCGCCCGAAGGACGCCTTCGACCGCGGGGATCACATGTTGTGGCTCGTGGCGACGCTCCAAGACGTCAAGCACGTGCTGTTGAAACGACTGCACGCCGAGACTGATACGGGTAACCCCCAACTCCCGCAGGCATTGGCTTTTCATGGCGTCGAGAGAATCGGGGTTCGCCTCCAAAGACACCTCTGCATCGGCTGACCATGACAGCCCTGTTCGGAGGAGGGTAAACAACCGGTGCAATTGGTGGCTGTCGAGATGCGATGGGGTGCCCCCGCCGACAAAAATCGTGTGAACTCGCGGCAATTCGCGGAGACCAGTGATCTCAAGTTCAAGGGCGTCCAGGTAACGGTCGATGAGATCATCTCGGTGGGCGACGACGGCGAAGTCACAATAACCGCAGTGATGGGCGCAGAACGGCACATGAATGTAAGCGGCCCGAGGTGACCACCAGGGGAGTTCTGACTCGCGGAGGGGAGTTGTCATCGATGGATCGACCGAGCCTTTGCCTTCGGGAAGCACTTGCATCCACGATCGAGCGATGGCAGCAAGATTCAACAGACATCATGATAACATGGAATGGCCCCTATGATTGTCGCGACGACCTGACCACCGCACGATGGAAGGAGCCATGTGGGAATTGCTGAATCAACCGACGATCCGCTGGCGAGACCGCGCTCGGGCTGAGCGAATCGCTCGCTCGCTGACGGTCACACTTGGCGAATCGTCGACGCAACTCGGGTGGGCGCTGGCCCGACGGTTGCCTGATAATCCAGATCCTGACCGGGCGTTGAACAACCTGGAACGCTACTTGGCCGCCCGTCCCGAGGCATTCGACGAATTGCTCGCCGAGGGAGCCGCTCGATTAGACACGCTCCTGCAGGTCTTGGGCACCAGTCAGTTCTTTGCCGACGCGCTGGTCGCGGAGCCCGAATCGCGACGAATGTTACAGGTACCGTTGCGCCACACGCCCGGCCCCGACGAATTGCAGCGAGAGCTTCGGCAAGAAGTCTCGAGCGCGGAGGACGACGCGGCCGTGCTGCGGGCCTTCCGGCGCTTCCGCCGACGCCAGATATTGCGGATCGGCACCAATGACATCATTCATGACCGCACGCTGGAAGAGATCACCCTAGACATCTCAGACGTCGCCGATGCCGCGATCACCGTCGCCCTGGAAACTTCGCTTCGCCGACTCACCACCCGGTTCGGCGAACCATTTGGAGACGACGGACAACCGGCTCGATGCGTGGTGCTGGCGTTCGGAAAACTCGGAGGGTGCGAGCTGAATTACTCCAGCGACACCGACTTGATGGTAATTTACGACCGGGAGGGGAGGACATCGGGGCGCGGGTCTTTGGGGAATGACGAATTCTTCTCACGAGTGGTCAATGAATTGATTCGTTTGCTGGGAGCACACACCGAGGATGGTCAAGCCTACCGAATTGACTTACGTTTGCGACCGGAGGGACGGCGCGGACCGTTGGCCCGCAGTTTGTCGAGTACCCTGGCCTATTACGATTCCTTGGGCCGAACCTGGGAGCGGCAGGCGTTAATCAAAGTCCGGCCTGTCGCGGGTGATCCCGGCTTGGGCGCCGCCTTCTTACAGGGAGTCACCCCCTTCGTGTACCACCGCTATCTCAGCTTCGCCGAGATTCACGAGATCAAGGCACTGAAACGTCGCATCGAGCATCGGGTCCGGCAGTCAGGGGCGGATCAACGGGACGTGAAACTGGGGATCGGCGGGATTCGGGACATCGAATTTGTCGTCCAGTTTCTACAACTGCTCCACGGCGCCAGTATGCCCGACTTGCGCGAGGCAAACACCTTGCGTGCCTTGCAAGCCCTGGAGGCGGCGGGCTGTCTGACCCCCGCGGAATTTACGGTACTGGATGAGGGCTACCGCTTTTTGCGGCGTGTCGAACATCGCTTGCAACTGTTATTCGACTTGCAAACTCACCGTTTGCCGGAGTCGCCCGACGAATTGACCATCCTGGCCCGTCGCATGGGGTATCGGCAGCGCTCCGAGGGCTTCCCGTCGTCGCGTGTTGTTGCCCAAGCGACGCGATCCTTTCTGGATGATGCTCCGCCTCAAATGATCGACACCCGGGATTTGCTCGTCGATCCGCTGGACGCCTTCCTCCACGAGCTCCACGAAAAAACCCGTCTGAATCGTCAGGTTCTGGATCATCTGTTGCACGGCACCTTTGCCGAAGGCGGCGACCCTCTCGGACCCGAGATCGACTTAGTGTTGGATCCCGATCCCTCGCCGGCGGCGATTCAAACCGTCATGCAACGGTATCGTTTTCGCGATGCCCTGGGAGCCTACCGGAATTTGTGCCGCCTGGCGGAAGAGTCCGTCCCGTTTCTGTCCACGCCCCGTTGCCGACACTTCCTTGCCAGTGTCTCTCCGTCGTTGCTACGTGCCGTGAGCCAAACTCCCGACCCCGACCAAACCCTGAACAATTTGGAGCAGGTCACCGCCTCATTGGGTGCGAAGTCGGTGCTGTGGGAATTATTTCGTTTCAGTCCGCCCAGCCTGCAACTGACGATCGATCTTTGCTCGGGCAGCCAATTTCTGACGGACATTCTGATCAACAACCCGGGCATGATCGACGATTTATTGGACAGTTTGGTGTTGAATCGCCCGCGAACCCGGGCGGAACTCGACGCCGAGTTGGCGGAATTGTGCCGCAATGCCCACGATATCGAACCGATCTTGCATAGCTTTCAGGACAAGGAATGGTTACGCATCGGGGTGGGAGATCTTCTCGGCAAGACGCCCATCCGTGAGACAACCGCCGCACTGAGTCACTTGGCCGAGACGCTGCTGACCCAAGTGGTCCACCGTCAGGTGCAACGGATCGAACCACCAACGCGATTCGTGGTGTTGGGTCTGGGAAAACTCGGCGGTGGGGAGATGAGCTATCACAGCGATTTGGACCTCATTTTGATCTACGACGACGATGCCGGAGATCATTTGCTTCGGTTCACCGAATTGGTCCAGCAGATCATCCGAACGTTGAGTCAGCCGGGACCGATGGGTCGCCTCTACAAGGTGGACCTCCGATTGCGCCCGACGGGGCGTGCGGGCCACTTGGCGACGCCGATTACCGAGTTTCGTCGCTACTTCGCTGGGGGCGAGGCCCAGTTGTGGGAGCGACAAGCGCTGATGCGCGCCCGGGTGATCTTCGGAGAGGCCGATTTCGCGCTGGAGGTGACCGACGCGGTTCGGGAATTCGCCCTGGGGCCGGGTTGGCGTCCCCACCACGCGCGCGAGATCCGGGCGATGCGAGAGCGGTTGGAATGCAGCCGAAGCGACCGCGACGTGAAACGAGGTCGGGGCGGGCAGGCGGATGTGGAATTCTTGCTGCAATTATTGCAACTCAAATACGGTCGCTCGATTCCTTCGCTTCTGACAACGAATAGTTGGTCGTTGCTGGACGCCGCCTATCAAGCGGGACTGCTGGCGGCGGAGGAATGGCGCAACTTGCAAGCCGGCTACGACTTCCTCCGTCGCGTCGAAAGCCGACTTCGGCTCATGACCAACCGTGCCCTCGACGAATACCCGGACACGGTTAACGAACAGGACAAGCTGGCGTGGCGCTTGCGACTGACCGACGCCGCGGCGTTCCTCCGCGTGCTCGAGGGGCACCGCCGGCGGGTTCGCGAATTGTTCGAGACCATTTTGCAACGTGAGGCCAACGACTGACGCCCCAGTGGCGATTCCCATAGAATGGGCATGATGTCACTCGCGCAACGGTTTTCTGAATTCGTGCAGCCCGGCGTCCCACTGGCACCTTATACCACGTTGCGATTGGGGGGGCCTGCGGAGTATTTGGCTCAACCTCGTTCCGTCGCTGAATTGGCTGACCTGATGAAAGCGGCGGCCGACCAGCGATTGCCCACGCGTGTGTTGGGGCTGGGCAGCAATGTTCTCGTGTCGGATGAAGGGGTGAAAGGCGTGGTGATTCGTCTGAGCGAGCCCGCCTTTCGGCAAATCGACATCGAAGGGACACGTGTACGTGTAGGCAGCGGCACGCCGCTGATGGACCTTATCCGCGAATCGACGCTGAGGCGTCTTTCCGGCCTGGAAACCCTCGTGGGCATTCGGGCCACCGTCGGGGGGGCTCTTCGAGTCAACGCGGGAGATCGCACGGGTGAGATCGGTCAATACGCCCGCCGCGTTCAAGTTCTGGATCGCGACTTCCAAGCCGTCTGGCGCGAACACGATGAGCTGAAGTTTGGCGAGCAATCGAGCAATTTAGACGACCCCGTGATTCTGTCCGCCGAATTTGAGTTGGATATTGACTCTGCCGATGCCATCGTCAAACGCATGCGCAAAGCTTGGATCTTGCGCCAGTCGCGGCAGCCCTCCGTGCATGAGCCGACGGCTCGACTGTTTCGCGACCCGCGGGGCTTAACGGCAGCGGCTTTGATCGAGCGAGCCGAACTGGCCCAAGCCAAGGTTGGCCAGGCTCGGCTCAGCGAACGCCACGCCAACTACGTCGTCACCTCGCTCGGTGCGACCTCTCGCGATGTCCTTCGCCTTCTCGAGATGATCCGAAGTAAAGTGCGGGAAAGCAGCGGCCTCCAACTCGATCTCGACTTGCAGATTTGGTAATCCCCCGTGCGACGTCAACTGATCATTGCCGGTTTCACCGTGCTGGCCTGCGGAATTGTCCTCGGTCTGCTCATGGTCGTTGCTCAGGTGACACGCTTGAGCCTGATGACCGCCGAACGCTATCTACTCCCTGTCCGCGCCATCGACACTGCTATCCCTCCGGGACAGGATCGTGAGGCCTTCCTGGCTGAGGTACGGTATTATGGTCAGTTGCCCGATCCGTTGCCACTGCTCGACCAGGATCTCCCCAAACGGCTGGAGCAAGCGTTTGCTCGCCATCCGTGGGTCGAGGAGGTCAAACAGGTCCAAATCGGACCGGGCCGACGAATTCATGTCCGATCCGTGTTGCGGATGGCCGTCCTCGCCGTGCGCTCGCCCGAAGGCACGCTTCGCGCTGTCGATCGATCGGGCATCCTCTTGCCCCGTGGGGCGGATACCCTCGGCTTACCCCTTCTTGCCGCCCCTTCCTCCCCGCAAGGTCCCGGTCGTCCCTGGGGAGATCCGCACGTGGAAGTGGCGGCGCGGGTCGCGCACCTTCTGGCTCCGCACCAAGATCGGTGGCAGTTGAATCACTTCGCTTGGAAGGACGACGGTCTCCAACTCCGCAAACATCCGAAAACCGGTCCGGTTGTGCTTTGGGGGGCCATTAACTCCGACCACGACGCCCGACTCGCTCGCCTGATCGCGCTGAGCCACCGGCTCGAAACCGAGGATGCCACGATCGACCTGCGGGAGTGATCGAACGCGACACGATAGGTTCTTCCGTCAACCCTTCTTCGGAACCGGGACTCCTTCCTTCCAACCCACGACCCGAGTGGCATGGAGCATATACGCCGCTCGAAGCAGCGCCGCTCGGACTTCCGCGGCAGTTAAAGCCTGCTTCATCGCGCGAGATCCTGGCAGCATCACCCGAACCGAAGATTGTTGATCGGCACTCCGAGTCAGCGACAGGGGAGACATGCAAACCTCCTTACCAACCAATTAGGGGGGATTCCTTTCTCTTTGGGCGCCTTGTCAACAAGCATCAGGCGTGCCAATCTTAATTTTCCGCGTGTCGGCTTTCCCAAACCCCCTGCTTTCAATTGCCCGAGAAAATCGGCAAATTAGAGAATCGCCCGCCCCGCACTCTTTGACAGTCGTTGTGCCGATTTCGGTCAGTCGTGTTCGGAATTGATTCGCTCCAATACACGATCTGACTTAACCTCGGCTCTCAAGACAAATGCCTGAGTTAGAGCGCTCGAACTTTCCCTAAGTGAAGAAACTTGCCGCGATCAACTCGGACCATGGCCATCGCAGCCAAACGCCCCCATCAAAGAAAAGCTCGATGAGAGGCCCTTTCGAGCGGCTGAGTCGATTCGCCTTGCCGGTTGAAGATCGTCAGTGGGCGCCGACATTGCAAATGCGATAAGCCTGGGCCAGCGAGGCGAAGGGGTCGCGAGTCGGGATGAATTCTTGGCCCACGAAGCCCTTGTAGCCAGTCGCGGCGATGGCTCGCATGATGGCCGGATAATTTAGCTCTTGGGAATCGTCGATTTCGTGACGTCCCGGATTTCCGCCGGTGTGGAAATGGCCAATGTGTTCGATGTGGGTTTGAATCGTGCGAATGATGTCTCCCTCCATGATTTGCATGTGATAAATGTCGTACAAGAGCTTGAATCGGGGCGAGCCCACGGCTCGACACAGTCGCACTCCCCATTCGGTCTTGTCGTACATGTAGTCTTTGTGGTCGATTTTGCTGTTTAACCCTTCCATCAAGATCGTCACCTGCTTCTGTTCGGCATAACCGACGATTTGCTTGAGGGCGGCAGCACAGTTGCGCAATCCTTGCTCGTCGTCCATGCCGGCCCGATTCCCGGACATGGTGAGAACGTTGGGGATGCCCTCGGCGGCAGCAAAGTCGATGTCGTCGCGCAGCTCTTTCAGAATTCGCTCGTGGTTCTCGACTCGGTTCAGACCTTGGACGATGCCGCTCTGACAGCGCATGACGGCACAGGTGAGGCCGTGCTTTTTCACTCGCCGAATTTCATCGGGACCAAGCAACTCGATCGAGTGGTAGCCCAGACGGACGGCCTCTTTGGCCAGTTGATCGAGGTCGATTCGGCCGTAACACCAACGGCAAATCGACTGTTTGAACGTCGCTGGAGCTTTGGGTTGCTCAGCGCGGAGGAACAAGGCGCCTGCCGTTGTTCCGAGGCAGGAGAGCGCTTCGCGGCGATTCATGGTGAACTCCTCGATCGGGGTTGCGACGATGCGACGTCCCAACGGTGACGAGCAACCGCATCAGGCCAACACCTGCCAGACGATGCGTCCGCCGACATCGGTCAGTCGCTCGTCGCGTGAGTTGTGGCGAACGGTCAGCCGCTCATGATCGAGTCCGAGCAGGTGGAGGATGGTGGCATGGAAGTCATTGATGCTGATCCGCTCTTCGATCGCCTTCATCCCGAATTCGTCGGTAGCGCCGACAGCCTGACCACCTTTGACCCCGCCGCCGGCCATCCACATCGTATAGCCATAAGGGTTGTGATCGCGTCCTTTACCGCCCTGGCTAAATGGAGTCCGTCCGAATTCAGTGGCCCAGATGACCAGGGTGGATTCGAGCAGTCCGCGAGCTTTGAGGTCTTTCAAGAGCGCGGCGATCGGGCGATCGACATGGCCGCACATTTTGCTGTGGTTGCCGTTTACATCATCATGGGCATCCCATTGGGTGACGAGGGGGCCGCCGCCCGAATAAACTTGCACGAATCGGACCCCCCGCTCAACCAGCCGACGGGCGAGCAGGAGTCGGGTGCCGAAATCTGCTGTGCGCGGGTCGTCCAGACCGTACATGTGTTGAGTGGCTTTCGTCTCGCGTGACAGATCGACCGCTTCTGGGGCATGCTGCTGCATGCGAAACGCCAACTCATAGCTGGCGATGCGAGCCTCCAAATCGGTGTCGCCGGCCCGACGATTCATCTCATTCAACCGCCGCACCAACTCGAACGTGTCGCGTTGTCGCTCGGGAGTGACGTCGGCGGGCGGGGTCAGGTTCAGGAGGGGACTTCGCCCTCGGCGAAGCAGCGTGCCCTGATAAACCGCGGGAAGATAGCCGGCTCCCCAACACGGAGCTCCGCCCTCGGGTACCCCCTCGGGCTGGGTCATGACACAATATGCCGGTAAATTCTCGCTGACAGTTCCCAAGCCATACGTTACCCAAGAACCGAGGCTCGGATGCCCCATGAGGGCTCGACCACTGTGCAGCTCGTACATGGCCGGGGCATGGATCGTACTGTTGCACCAACACGATCGCAGGTAGCAAATATCATCGACGCACTCCGCCAAGTGCGGCAAGAGGTCCGACATCTCCAGACCGCTTTGCCCATGTTTGGTGAAGCGTCGGGTCGAGGCCATCAACGGCGTGTCGCCTTTGGTGAACTGACTGATGAATGTACCGTATTCCTTCGGCAACGGTTGACCGTGACGCTTTTTCAGCTCTGGCTTCGGATCGAACAGGTCCAGAGAGCTCGTCCCGCCGACCATGAACATCAAGATGACGGCCTTGGCCTTGGCCGGGAAATGAGGCGGTTTGGGAGCGAGCGGGTTGGCCTCCGGAGCGAAAGGAGCCGCCGGCCGAGCCTCTTGGGCGAGCAACCATGACAGAGCGATCCCGCCCAGACCGGCCCCTGTTTGAAGCAAAAAGTCGCGGCGGGAGGTGGCGATCGACGGGGCAACAAATCGTGTGTGTTGCATGTGGATAGTATAACCGAGCGATTTCATTCCGCGAGAGTTTTTACCCGTGTCGGGCACGCCGACCCCGGGTGACCGAGTTGTCCACGGTGCGACCTGGGCCGGCATGCGCGACGGTTGCGACGCGAGCTACTTCTGCTTCGCGAAGTATTCCTTCGCCTTGACAACGTCGGGCTTGATCGTCTCTTTGCCCGGTTCCCAACCAGCGGGGCACACTTCACCGTGCTTCTCGAAATGTTGCAACGCATCGAGGACGCGAAGGGTCTCCGTGACGCAACGCCCCAACGGCAAGTCGTTGATGGTGATGTGTCGGATGATCCCCTTCTTGTCGATGATGAAGGTTCCCCGCAGGGCCACGCCGCTCTCCAACAAGACCCCGTAGTCCGCGGAAATCTTCTTGGTCAAGTCGGAAACGAGCGGATATTTCAGCTCGCCCAGCCCGCCTTGATTTCGTGGCGTCTGGATCCAGGCGTAATGCGAGAATTTGCTGTCAACGGAAACGCCGATGACTTGAGCACCACGCTTCTCGAACTCGCCGTGCCGATCACTGAAGGCAATGATTTCCGTCGGGCAGACGAAGGTGAAGTCCAGGGGGTAGAAGAACAACACGACGTACTTCTTGTCGATGTAGCTGCTCAATTGAACGGTGCCGAACTGTCCGTTGATCACGGCCTCGGCGGTGAAGTCGGGTGCGGGTTTTTGGACTTGTGCAGCCATAACTTTTCTGTCCCTCAAGGAGAACAACTCGAAGAATTCGTCTTTCCGAGAATCTTATCGTCCGGCCCCGACGGCTCAAGGGCGATCCGAATCCTGACGCCGTCTTCAGGCAAACTCGACCCGAAGCCGAATCAACTCGTTGGCGGCGTAGTCGATCGTCACTCGGTCATCCTGGACGCTGAACTCGATGAGTGGCTCGTCACGGGCGTTGACCGAGAAAGCCCGCGCGGGCGAACGGGCACAACGCAGTTCGGCACTGCCTCCGTAGTTCGAGGTCTCGAGCAAGACGAGTTCGACGGCGGAACCGGACAGCGGGAGAGGTTTCGTGGGACGGAGGCTGACGAGCATCAGGTTGGGGGCATCCAAATGAAACAACCACCCGCTGGGTCCGACAGGAGGGGGTCCCTTCTCGGTGGCAAGAAGGGTCGTGGGAGTAACGAACCCCAACGCCGTTTGCCCTGGATATTCGCGGTCGTAGCCCAAGGCCAGGTCGAAGACGTGACACGATTCCCCCTCGGGCTGCAAGATGATGTCAGCCATGCGACCGCCGTGCCGCTGAATGAACGGCAAGCCGCCGGTGAAAATCGCTGTTCGTTCGTGCCCCAGTCGGATCTCGAGGAATTCGCCGGTGGACGGTCGGGTGTGGTGCGTCAGATGCGAGGCACCGTAGCAGCCACGGAAGAGAGTGGCTCGCTCCTCCCGCCAGGCCCATCGCGCTGCATAGTACGCATGCCAGGGGTAGCCTTCGGGGCGTCTCTGGGGGTACAGTTCGATGCGGATGTCGAGCAGAGGTCGGCCAAGCCACGCTCGGAACCGCTGGCGAAACGTGGCGAGAATCTCGTCATGACTGTCGAGCAGAGCGCCCTCGCTGGTGATTTCTCCCAGCGCTGCTCCGCTCGCCGTCACACTGACTCGCTTGGCCTCCATGCGGCTTCCGGGATTGAAGACGAGTTGTTGGCCCAAGCGATTCAAACGAAGTCGTGCATCGCGGAAGGCTTTCAGACCCCCCGTCTTGGGATCGATTTCCGCCTCAAAAAACTCGTTGCGGACGATGTGGGAATCGGTCAGACGCATCCGAGGCTTGGGCGGCGAAGTCGCGGCGGCGCGCTTCGGAATCCAGGCGAAGCCGAACGCGGGAACTTCGACCACCAACCGTGCTCTGCCATCATCCCATTGGCCGGCCTTGATCGGCCCTTCGATGGGGATCGGCTCGGTCAAGTCATCGAGTTCAACGGCCAAACGTCGGGTGAAACTGCAAGGGTTCAGAAACAGATAGCCGGCGCGATTCTCCTTCGTGCGTGCCTGGAGCCGTTCAGCGAGCAACGCGGCGGCCTGTTGTTCGACGGCGACGAGATCCGCGCAAGGCGTCCCCCATTGCATCTCGACCTCGCGCTCCCGTTCGATGAGCCGTTGTTCCAGTTCGTCGGCGGGGGAACGCAGCGGCCCCGGACCAAGTCCATGCAACAGCCCCAGGCAGCCCCACGCCATGTCGAGCCGGCGGCGCTGTCGGTGATGCCGGGGAAAGACGGACACGACGTCGGCTGTTTTGGCCGTACAACGCTCGTCGAGAAAGTCAGGGGCGAAGTCGTCCGGAGTGTTCGCGGGAGCGTATTCTCCG
>CAKZUU010000426.1 GCA_937922175.1 uncultured Gemmataceae bacterium | reverse complement strand
TCGGTCGGTGTTCAGCGGCTTCCAATAAGGACGTCCGAGCCAGACTCCCACCAGCGCTACTGCCCCCAGAAGAAACACAGGCCAGGGCCACACGGGTCGGCGGTTCGGCGGGACGAGCGGCTGGGGAAAGAAATGAGGTGACGGGATTTCCGACACCGTCGCATTGGACGGAGCAGCGTTGGCCGTTTGCGGCGACATGAAGAACCCATCCCTGGGTGATAACCGACTCTCTCGCCCGGGATTTGCGCACAATTGCCTCCGACTGTCAAGACCGACCCGCGTGCGAACCATCCTCCCGATCATCACTCTCCGTCAGGGTGGACAAGTCAGATGGATCAGTTAAAAGCCCATGGACGAGGAGGGCGGCAGCAAGTTTCGGTCCTTGGCGTCGAATCACTCTTCGCGATTTCCACTGTTGTTTCCCCTCGAATCATGAAGTGGCGAAGGGTGGGAAAATGGCAGCAAGCCGGGGATCTTCGTGACCTCCCCTGGGAGCCTCCCGGAGATTCAGGCTGACTTGACATCGGAGCCCAGGGGCATATAGGTCGGCGACTTCAGGGTCGTCACTTGAAGGAAACGAGTGAGTGGCTGGATCGGCCGTTTGTCGTCGGGCCTGTATTGCCACAGCGTGCGCCTGGGTGCTTGCGCTGGGGGGGACGTCTCGACTTGACGGTCAAGAACTTCTCCAACGGGAGGCCAAACAGCCGCCCAGCAAGTTACCTGTTCGTCTCGCAGCGGATGAGGTGGTGCACTGGCGTGACGATCGGTGGAACTACTACCGTCTGCTGGGTGCGGTTTTCATCGACCAGGGCGGCCTGATGCGACTTCGGGCGGATCGAGCCTTGGTCCGCATCGAGGCGATGCCCACGTCGTTGGAACTGGGTGTTCGTGTCGATGTTTATGCCGAGGGCCATATCACCCTCGAAGAGGGAAGCGAGCGGAGAAGAGGCGAACGGGCCAAGGTCGGATTCCTGTCCCGACTTGAACCGGAATTTCAGACGACATCCCGTGACACGGGTTCACTGGTTCATGATCCCTTTTTTCAACGCGCGAAGCAAGTGTGGTCGGGTGAAGAGGTGTGGGTGACGACGAGTGGTAGCGAACGGCTCGTGCCGGTATTGCCTCCGGTGCCCCAGACACCGCATTCCGCGCCCTCTGCGTCGACGATTCCCGAATTGCCGCACATCCCCGTCGCGCCGACGGGACCCGACCACATTTTCGTTCCCCCGACGCCGACGTCGGCCCCGCCTCGAATCCTCCGGATCGCTCCTCGCACCGGAAAGCGGTTTGAAATGGAAACCCTCGCCGAGCACAATGCCTTACTCGTCACCGGAGGGATCATCCTGCAAATCCTGAATGTGGAGCGTTTCGGCATTCTTGATATTGAAGCCGACAACCTCATCATCTGGGCACGAGGAGATGCGAACCAGTTCTGGCAAAACCTCCAAAGCGGGCAAGGGGAAACGTCGCGCGAGAGTGAATTCTACCTGAGTGGCAATGTGGTGTTGCGAGCAGGGCGAGAGGGGGAACAACGCGTCTTGCGGGCTGATGAGTTGTACTACGACGTGTCACGAAATGTGGCGGTTGCCGTGGCCGCCGACCTGGAATTGTTTGATCGGCGGCTTCCGGATGCGGTCCATTTTCGAGCCGACGAACTGTATCAATTGGGGCCGGATGATTTCAAAGCCGTCCGGGCGGAGGTGTTCTCCAGTCGACTACCCTCCGATCCCGGTTTGACCATCTTTATGGGGGCGGCGCGGTTGCGGCAACGTCGAGTGCCGCGGACCAACATCTTTGGCCGGACCTTTTTGGATTGCCAGACGGGTGAGCCGGAAATCGTGACGGAACAGTATTTCCAAGGTGAGAACGTCCAGCTTCGTCTGGCGGGATGGCCGATCTTTTGCACCGGTTTTGTCCAAGGATCAGTCACCGATCCAAGCGGTCCGATCCGGGCTGTGACGTTTCGGCAGGATCGTGTCTTTGGTTATCACTTGGGCGGCGAGTTCGATTTGTTCAATTTGCTCGGCATTTCGCCTCCCGCCGGTTATCGCTGGTCGCTCGGAGCCGATTGGTTTACCAAACGCGGACCCGGCCTGGGCACCAATCTGGACTACTCCGGACGCGAATGGCTGGGCTGGAGTGGGCAAAACACCGGCACCTTCAAGGCCTTCGGTGTCTACGACGAGGGGATCGACATTCTCGGCGGACCTCGGGTCGGCGAACCTCATCCCCGTTGGCGCGGCCGGGTGTTCTGGCGACACCTACTGGATTTCGGCGAGGGTTGGCAGTTGTTCGCCCAAACCTCTCTCCTGTCGGACAAGAATTTTCTGGAGCAGTATTACAAGCCCGAATTCGATCTGGAGCAAAACCAGGAAACGTTTCTCAGTCTCCACAAACAAGAGGAGTTCTGGGGCGGCTCGCTCCTCGTCAAACCTCGATTGCGGGAATGGGTGACCGAGACGGCGTGGCTGCCCAAGGTCGAAGGGCGCATCGTCGGATGGACTCCCTTCGATCGCTTCACTTACAACGCCCGAGCGAGCATCGGTTATGCTCAACTCCGTCCATCTGACGTCCCGCCGCTCGCCACTCTTCCCACAGATGTCCGGCGCGACCTGGGCCGATTCGATTTCTGGCAGGATTTGGCCCTTCCTGTGATGCTGGGGCCAGTCAAGATCGTACCTTTCGCCACGATGGACGTGGCGGCCTACACCAACGGGGTCGATCACCAAGCGCACGGCCGCTTTTACATCGGCGGCGGTGCCCGCGCCAGCCTGCCCTTCTCCCGCCTCGACCCCGATGTTCGCAGCGACCTGCTCAACATTCAGGGGGTGTACCACAAGGCCGTTCTTCGGGGCACCTATTATGCTGCCTGGACCGGAACTCCCTACAGCGTCTTGCCGCAACTCGATCGTCTCCACGACGATGCCACCGACCAATCGATCCGCGACATCACGCCGTGGCAGCCGATCCTGAATCCGGCCCACGGCGCGGCATTGGCCACCTCGCCCGTCTACAACCCGCAACTCTACGCGATCCGCCGGCTCGTGGACAACCGCGCCGACACGCTAGACAAAATCCAGGTGTTTCAACTCGACCTGCGACAGCGTTGGCAAACCAAACGCGGTTTCCCCAGCATGCAGCACACCGTCGATGTTCTCACGCTCGACCTCTCGACCTCGCTGTTTCCGGAAGCGACCAGGGACAATTTCGGCTCGGCCGTCGGCTTCGTCGAATATGATCTCATCTGGAATGCCGGAGACCGTACTTCGGTGGTCTCTTCTGGTTGGTTTGATCCTTTTGCCCTGGGAGCAAAATATTTGAACGTGGGTTTGAATTTGAACCGACCGGACGGCACGTTGTTTCATATCGGATACCGTCATGCGGATCCCATCGACAGCCGACTGTTGCTGGCCGGTGCTAGCTATGTTTTCAGCCCGAAGTACTCGATGTCCGCGGCCACCGGATATGACTTCGGCACGAATCGCGGCTTGTACAATTCGATCTCGTTCACGCGGAGCGGCACCGACCTGCAATTGACCATCGGGGTCACGTACAACCCGCTGCTGAACAATTTCGGCTTCCAAATCAACTTGTTGCCGATTCTGGTGGCTCAGCAACGACATCGCGTTGCGGCACCGCTGGGTTTGGGGCCCCAGGTGATGCCCTGACCGACGAGGTCTGCCGTGGCCAGGCGTCCGCCAACACGATGGTGGGTCAAGTTCGCCGATGCTGTGCGCGGGATCGGCTCCGCATGGCGCGGCGAAATCAACTTGCGGATTCACACCGGGGCGGCAGGGGGTGTCCTCGTTCTGGCACTGGTCCTGAAATGCGAGGCCTGGGAATGGGCTTGTTTGATTCTCGCGATCGGGCTGGTCCTGGGCGCGGAGATCATCAACACGGCTTTGGAGCGGCTGTTCCACGCCTTGGATGACGAGGTCAAGCAGCGAGTCGAGGGCTGTTTAGATATTTCCGCCGGCGCTGTCCTTGTTGCTTCTTTCGCCGCCGCCGGCGTCGGCTTGGTGGTCTTTGCCCCCAAGCTCTGGGCACTGATTCGATAAGGGCACCGCGAGGGGGGAAGAGCGGTGGGGAACTCGAACCGTGCCCAGAGGACAACCTTCGGGCGTCACTGTCGCCCTACCAACGAATCGTCAGCCCGAGGTTGATTCCGTGGGCGAAGTAGTTCGATCGTTTCATCTGCACGACCGGATGCGGGTCCGCAGGGCTGAGCGGTTGGAACGCCGGCACAGGGAATCCTGGCGGGAATTGCACCTGTGTCTGGTCGATGATCGGATCGATCTGATTGCCCGGTTGCATGATGTTCGACCAGTACAAACCGTTGTAACCGATGTGGACGCGCATCCGAGGCCGAATCATGTATCCCAGATTCACGCCCACTTCCGGGACAACCGAAAAGGCGGTGGATTGCCAGCGACCAATGTTCGTCGCTTGAGCGAACAAGCCCACGTTCCGAACAGTGCCGAAATCGTTGCTGCCGCTAATATCCACAATGGACGACGTCGGACCCAAGGCACATTTCAAGGTCAGATCGGCGGACCATGGCCCCCATTGCTTGTGGACCAGAAGCCCGAATTGCCAACCGTAGAAGTTGTTCGTCGTCTCAAAACGATCGGTCAGGCTGGCGGTGATGGGTGCCGGACCGTTGGGGGGAGTCGAAGTTCCTGTTTCCGAGATCGTTAATGACTCGTTCAAGTGCATGTAGCGAAAACCGAGCAGCAAATCGGTGAAGTGACCGCACGATTCGAGCAGCCGTCGCCGATAGTTGGCGTCGGTACCGAGCATGAAACTCTCGGTGCGGACTCGTACCGTTCCTATTTCGCCTACGTTGGCCACCACATCCGCGAAGTTGGGGCGTTGGGGCGGGGGTGCAGGGGTGGGGGCAATCGGTTGATTGATGACGATGTACGGTCGCCACAACGAATTCGCGCCATTGGTCGTGGCGACGAGATCACGGCTCGCGGGGCCGATGAAAAAGAAATTCGCATCCAGCCCATTCCGATGACACGGGTCGAACCACAGTCCTCCACCGAAGCGACCACCGAGCCGGAAGGAACTGATGAGGTCGGTCGAACCAATCGCATTAACCGTTCCTGCCGGGAACGGGGCACCGAAAGTAAAGGGGTTGGGCGACGTTTGAGCCAACGGCAAGGGCGTGTTAATGTCAGGCACGAACCACATCAGGAAATCGAAGTTCGTGTAGAACTGATTGCCGACATCGTTGAAACTTTGCCAAAAGCCTGAATAACCTGGAATTCCCGGGTCACAAGAGGGACACGCACCGACAAAAGGCCCCCCGGGCAGGCAATGCCCGTCCGGACATCCGGGGCTGACTTGAGCTGGGCCGTAGCTGGGTCCGTACAGCGGACCGTAAGTAGGCGGTGTTGTGGTTGAAGGACTAGCGGGCGGGGTCACGACTGTCCCAGGGGTGCCGTCCGAAGGCATGGGTCGGGGTTGAGGTAGAGTCTCCTGAGGGGAACTGCCTATCGGCGCCAACAACGGGACGCTCTCCCCCGGATTCAAAGCCGGGAGGACCGGTCGCTCGGAGCGATACGAAGTCGTTTGGAAGGCAGAGGGGGCAGCCGACGACACGACGGGCCGACCGAGTTCCGCGGCAGGGATCGGTCGTCCGAGACTCACCGGCCGCGATTGGGCGAATGCTCCTCCCAGGCCCAAGGACAACCCAACGGCACCGGCGTAAATCGGGCGCATCATCCACCCTCCTGGTGTCGTCGCACGGCGGGTCGGCTTCCTGCCGATACCACGAACGGCGAGATATATCCGCCAAACAACGCGATCAGTTTCCAATTCGGCGAAGCACGGGTCGTTTCATAACCCTCCCTCAAAGAAAGCCTCACGGAAACAAACTTCATGGTCGCTGTTCTCGGATTTTCCCCTACCAAAGCTCCTATCCTTCTAACCTTACCTGCATTGCCGGCGCCATCGTCCTCTCGCTTGTTTCTGGCGATTCCTCCGCTCTTCCCTCGTCGATAATTGTTGCCGAGGTTCGGTCATGGACGCATGGCGAAGCCAGCGTCTCGATCGATCGCTGACCGAATTCCCGCCCTCGCCTCAAGCTTCACTCCTGCCCCGGGAACAGGAAGTTCAGAAGGGTTCTGCCATGAAACGGACGTATTTCCAAACGCTCAGCGTCGCAGCGCTGATGGGCGTCATGTCACTGTGGCTCGCGGCGGCACCAGCCTACGCCTTGTTCCCGCCGCCTTTCTTCTATCCGAACGGGGGGATCACAGGTGATCCGGACCCGATCGTCCCGGTGCCGCCTCCCACGGTCGATCCGCCGATCGATCCGCCCTGCAACTGCGTGTGTCCGCCATCCCGACCCAATAACGTACCGGAACCGACAACGCTCGTGTCGGGCATGATCGGGGCGGCTGCTCTCGCCGGAATGGCGTGGCGAAGACGACGTGCCCGTTGAAGGTGGTGCAGGCAGGACGCGCGGCGACGTGAGAGGGACGCCGCGCCCTCCTCAGATCCGACCGTACTGCTTCTCGTAGTACGACCGATACTCACCCGATTGAACGGTCGCGACCCAACTCCGATTGGTCTGATACCACTCGATGGTTTGCTTCAGGCCGACATCGAGTGAAACTTTCGGGGTCCAACCCAATTCCCGTTCGGCCTTGCTGCAATCGATCGCGTAACGTCGATCGTGACCCGGACGATCTTGAACGTGCTCAATCAAGCTCTTCGGTTTGCCGAGCAGATCCAACAGGAGATGCGTCATTTCGAGGTTGGTTTTTTCGCACTTCCCGCCGAAGTTGTAGACTTCGCCGACCCGACCCCGTTGGCGCACAGCCTCGATTCCGGCGCAGTGATCACGAACGTAGATCCAATCGCGAACCTGCTGTCCGTCTCCGTAAACGGGCACTTTCTGATTCTGGAGGAGACGGGTAATAAACAGTGGGATGAGTTTTTCCGGAAATTGGTACGGGCCATAATTGTTCGAGCAGCGAGTGATCATCGCAGGCAGACCAAAGGTGTGCTGATACGCCAGCACAAGCAAATCGGCAGCGGCCTTGCTCGCGGAATAGGGACTCTTGGGAGCCAGTGGCGTCTTTTCCGTGAACAGTCCGGTGGGTCCCAAGCTGCCATACACCTCGTCTGTCGAAACTTGGATAAACAGAGGGACGCGAAATTCACGGGCGGCATCCAGAAGCACTTGGGTACCGACGACATTGGTGCGGATGAACGGCCCCGAATCCATGATGCTGCGATCGACATGACTTTCGGCCGCAAAATTTACGATCCCGCTGACGCCACGACCGATCGCCTGACGAACGTCTTGAGGATTGGCGATGTCTCCTTTAACAAACCGCAGCCGCGGGTGCCCTTCGAGATCCGCTAAGTTTGCGAGGTTCCCCGCGTAGGTCAGAGCGTCGAGGTTGATGACACAGAGGTTCGGGTCGTTCTCCAACACATAGCGGATGTAGTTGCTGCCAATAAAACCACAGCCGCCGGTGACTAGAAGCGGAAACATGGCCTTCCTGAATCTCTCCGCAATGGAAAACTGTTCAGCGAGTCGCCAGCGATCCGGATCGACTCGGCGGACGTTCTTCCGCTACAGCGACGGGGATGGCATCGGGGGGAGCTTTAAGACTTCCCAGGAATGCCAACATCGCCTGCCTTTGCGGGTGGCTCAATTGCCGATACGCATCGCGTGATGGTTTGGCGGCTCCCCCATGTCGCAGAATCGCCCCCTCTAAGGTCGGGGCGCCTCCGTCGTGCATGTAGGGGGCCGAATCGGCAACACCCCATAGCGGCGGCGTTCGCCATTCATCCGGAAGAGGCTCGTCATCCGGGATCGAGATGTCCGGTGGCGGCGTCGGTCGGCCATAGCCGCTCCCCCCTCTGCCGGGCGTGGGGTCCGTGATTCGATGCAACAACAGGTCGCTATAGATCCCCTTGACTCCGCCCAAATCGGGAACATGGCAGATCGCACAACCCACTTGTTGAAACAGCACTCTCCCTTGCTCCACGCGGTCTCGCTCCTCCGACGAGTCGGAAATCACTTCGATGGGGCGTGGGAGTGTCTCGACAAACGCGACGAGCTGCCGAAATTGTTTCCGATCGAGGTCGGGCTTCACCTCCGGGTAGTCGGGTTTGCCCAAAGGCGGCGCTTGCCTGGAGTAAGGTGTGCCCAGTCCCAGTTCGTTGCCGCATGCGGCAGCCACAAATTCCTCGAGGGTCGCAAACTGTGCTTTCCAGCCGAATCGCCCCACTTTTCCACCGGGTAACCGACGAACTCGACCGACCGGTAGTTCGTTGAACTTTGCCCGCAACTCATCGAAGATTCCTGACAGCAGATTTTGCCGGCGGTTCTGCAAGATCGCCTTCTCCGAAATCCGATCGATCCAGCCAGATCCCCAGAGGGCAGTGGTTTGAATCGACTCCGTGGCCAGAGGATCTACGTCCGCCACCACGACGGAGCAATGATCGACAATTCGTTGGCCACCTTTGATGATCGGATATTTCTTGCGAACCAGGTCGAAAGACTCCTGGAAATCTTTGGAGACCGCCTGCGAGTGGATCGTTCCGCTGACCATCTCTCGGTCTCGTTCATTCGGGGTCACCGCAAAATTGATGACGTTGAACTGATTGCCTCCGCCTCCCCCGACTCCGCCTTGATGGTGGCAGGCGACACAGGAGCTCGCGTTGTACACAGGCCCCAAGCCGTCACCGTGAGCCAGCGGGTCGTTCGGTTGCCATTCGCGCGTGAAGAGTTCCAGCCCTGCTTTCCGAGTCGAGGCACTGGCCCAAGGAGCGAACATCACTGGCAGCCCCGGCGAGAAATGCCAAACCAGCCCCAGACTAACGACGCCGAGTATGCCAAAGCCGAACAACCTTCGTTGTTCCTCCAACGTCCGCCGTCGCATGGTTGGTCTCCACGGGTTGCCTACCTCTCTCAGCCCACGATCTTATCTGACTCCCCCCTGACTCGCAAGCCGTTCGCCCCGTCCGAGGTCGGTCACGTTCTGCCGCGTGTGGTGCCGCCTAATGAGGCTCCCCAAGCGCCATCGACCGTCTCGCGGACAGCAATCGCAGCGAGATGAAAACAAAATGAGAGCAAAACCTCATCGCGCTCTCACTGTTGAGATTTATGATGGGATTGCAGTGAAACACAGGGAGAACCGACTCGGACATGCTCGACCTGTTCATGCCCTCGGACTTGTTCGCCCTGGGAATTCTCGGTCTCGTGGCTCCCTTGCTGGGAGTTTGCCGCAGCTTGACGTGGACCCGGGTCGGCATCGTCCTGAGTGTCGTGACAGTGACAGTATCGGGAACGACGGCCTGGTTGCTGAAATGGCCTGCTCTGATTCCGGGGCTGGCGACGGCTGTGAGCCTGTTGTATGCGGTCTCGCTGATTCCCGATGGCACTCGGCAGCGTGTCGTGCAGTTCATGCTGGCCCGACCGGTGGTGGTGGCGGCTCTCACGGCGGGAAGTTTGCTCGCTGCCGGTGGTTGGATCGCCCATGTGGTGGAGCGAACACTGACACCGGCGCTCAATCCCAGCGACCTCTTGCCGCCTTTCACTGCGATCGAGGGGACGGATTTGCCCGATCCGGCCTATACGGACCGAGGCCGATCGGTCCGCTTGCTCGGCTTTCCCCCCAGCGACGATGCCGATGCGGAAGAACTCCGCCGGCACGAGCAATGGTACTCCAAGTTGCATGAGATGAGCTTGATCCGCATTGCGCCGGCGGATCGGCTGAGCAACTGTCACGGCTGGGTCTTCACCAACGGGCATTACAACCTCCACAGCGAAGACATTGACATCATCTTGGAGGATAACGGGTATCGAGTGGTGAGCGAGCCGATCGTTGGTGACCTCGTCGTGTTCCGCGATGGCTTAGACCGCGTGACGCACACCGGAGTGGTGCGGCTGGTTTTGGGTCGATTGATCCTCATCGAAAGTAAATGGGGCCATCTCGGGGTCTATCTCCATCCCGTCGAGGAACAGCCCTACGGCAACGATTGGTCGTTCATGCGATCGGATCGGCCGAATCACCTGCTTCGTCTCTCCCCGCCCGACACGGAAGGAGCACACATGCCCTGATGCCCACGGGTGCCGCGGGATGGGGGCCGACGGTTCAAGCGAAATTCTCGAGAGTGTGGTGGCCAAACGCGAATGCGGCCGGGTTGATCGCTTCGGCCAGCATTTCGAGTGATTCGACCAGCCTTGGCCCGGGGCGATTGAAAAAAGTGTTGCCCTCAGTGATCCAGACGTGGCCCTGTCGGACAGCAAGTAATTGTGACCAGGCGGGCCAGCGCGTCAAGGCGGACATGGCGTCCCGGATCCGTGACAAACCAAGGCCGCGAGGCATCACGACCAGGACATCGGGATCGGCCTGACAGAGTTCCTCGAAACGAAGAGTCTTTGCGGGCTCTCCCGGGTCGCCAAACAGGTTGTCGCCTCCGGCCCACGCCACCAGTTCCGGTATCCAGTTTCCACAAGCGATCAAGGGGGTGATGCTCTCAAGACAGACGACTCGCGGCCGTCGTCCCCAGCTATTCGCTCTCTGGGCGACAGCCTGCATCCGCGACTGCCAGTCCGCGAGACATTGTTCGGCTCGATGTTCCACGCCGGCCGCTCTGGCGATTCGCCTCACGTCCGACCACACATCGTCCAGTCGCTTGGGTTGCAGTGCCACCACGCGAGGTTGGTGGGGAAAGCATCGCGACAGGGCTTGCTCGACGTCGTGCCGTGTAAGGCCACAAACACCGCCTGGTGGTTGTGTCACGATCAAATCAGGCGTCAATTCTCGCAAACGATGGCCAATAATCCGATGCAGCGACACGGATTCCTGCAACGCCTGCTGCCCAATGGATTCGACCGAGGTGTTGGAGGCATGAGCGATGAATCGCGGTTCGGTGCAGACAGGGAGATCTTTGACCCATTCGGGGAAGTCGCATTCGTGAGATCGGCCCACGAGATTTTCTTCCAGACCCAGGGAACAAATGATTTCTGTAGCACCGGAGATCAACGACACGATACGCATCGAAACGGCCTCTCCGCAAATCCGTCAGAGGGCTCCGGCTGGTGACGCCGAGTCATGGCATGCCCCACATCCGACGCAGGGTCCACTCGGCAGCCCATACGCTGGTCAGCAGGATCAGCCAAAGAGGCAGAAATGCCGTGAGGCGGGGAGTTCGCCAATTCGGCAACCGTTCGGACCGGACGGGATCGCTGGTTTTCGTCGCTTGTTGGAGTTGTTCGAGAAAGTCGGGCAATTCGTCAACCTGGTAGATCCTGTCAGGACCTCCCGATTCAACGACCAGCTTGCGAAGAAAATCAGGATCTGCCGCGGTTCGCAGCAGTTCTCGTTCGTCCTCATACACGATAAATCTCGTTTCCGTTTGACCTTCGATGGGGCTGCCGTCGGTGTCGGTAGCCCGGCCGGATGCTTCCAAACGGTACTCACCCGGCTGCAACGTTTGCCAGAATTCACCGCGATCGATATCTCCCTCCCGGCGAATCGGGACTTTTTGTTCGAGGTTACCGGGACCGATGACGCGAACTTTGAATTCACCGCCGGCGATCGGCGATCCGTTTTTGCCTTGAATCCCGACGGAGAAACCTTGCCGCTGCCCGATGGGGATACGGCGAAAATCAAGTTTGGCCCAAACATTGCCTTGGGCGTTTTCCTGACGAGCCAACCACAACGCCACCTGTTTCCAGAACCGATGATGGATCTGGATCCCTTCGGCGGAGTCGGGCAGACCGAATGACCGCCAAAGGTAGGTCGTATCGCCGGCGAAGGCGAGGATTCGGCCTCGACCGACGCTGTGGGCAACCATCAGTGGTAAGTCCTCGCGGTTGGGTTGGGCCGTCGCCAACACAAGAGCGGTCGGTTTGATGGGTCCGAGCCGATTCATTCCGAGCAGATCGATTCCGCGATGGGCTTTGTCGTGTAGGCGTTCCCAGGTCTGTGGGCCGCCATCCAGCCGAAGTAAAAAGTGCGCCGCGCCATCTTGGGTCGGATAAAGTCCGATCGGGGTTTG
>CAKZUU010000425.1 GCA_937922175.1 uncultured Gemmataceae bacterium | reverse complement strand
GCGAGTCGAGCGCGTCGCCGCCCTGATGCCCAAAACCGTCAATCTTGTCGTCCAGGATCGTCCCGTCTCGGATGTGATCCGCGAACTTGCTCGTCAAACGGGTTATCCCCTCGTGTACCAAGGGGGCGGTGGGAAACATCTCGTCACGCTGAATCGGCCTCGGGCGACCTTCTGGGAAGTCATGGATGACCTCAACCGCCTGACCGGCGCGATGATGTACCACAACGAGGGCCAGGGGTTGATCATCTACGAACAAGATGGGTATTGGCCCCACGTCGTCCTTCATGGTCCTTTTCGCATCGTCGCGAACAACTTCGGCTACCAGAAAAATCGACAGCTCGGACCGATCCCCAAAAACCCTCTCCACGACCACTCGCCGAATGAATCGCTGACGTTCACGTTCCAGATCTTCAGTGAGCCGAAACTCCCCATCTTGGGCGTCGGGCAGCCCCGCGTGCTGGAAGCGATTGATGAATTCGGCCAATCGATGAAGCCAGCGACCATGCCTCACGAGGCGATGTACCAAGCCGTTTTCGGCGGTTACCGCATGTATCAAGCCGGCTCCAATGTGAACCTTCATTGGCCCAACAAAGAGGCTCGATCCGTCAAACGATTGCAAATCGCTCTCCCTCTGACCTTGCTCGCCGACCAGAAGCCGCTCGTGGTGATCGACGATATCCTCAAGGCGAAAGACCAGAAAGCGGCTCAAGGGGAGGTCGAACTCATCGTCCACGAGGTCAAAGAGTTGAACCCGTCCCAATACCACGTGCGCCTCAGCGTGAGGAACATGGCGGCGAACGCGGCCCAAGATTTCAATTGGATGAATTCGGTGAACCAACGCATCGAATTGCTCGACGCTCGGGGGAACAAATACGTTTCTCAAGGTTTCAATTGGGAGAACAGCAACCCCGGGCACGTGCAAGCGACGTTTATCTTCGGAAGTAACGGTCGAGCCGACGTCGGCCCGCCGGCTCGCCTGGTCTATCTGCACTGGTCGTTGATGCAGCACACCATCGAATTCCAGTTCCGCGACTTGCCCTTGCCCTAGCCTTCCGCGGGCTGATGGGGTTGATCGATCGCCACGAACCTTCACCAAGCGGCAGCGGGGCGGAGTCGTAGCGTCCGCATCCCCGGGGATGACTCAAATGAGTCACGAGTAAACGGGGTCAGCGATTCCAACGACGGGTCCGAACCAAGAAAATCCTCGCTTGCCTAGGAAGGCTGAAACATTTCCTCATTCGGAGTCGGGGGAGGACCAAATGAGACGGGCATCTTCAGGGCCTTTCGAAGACGGGCCAGGTACTCACGACGTCGGATATTGAAGGCTCCCAGGGTGGCGGTGTGGTCGTTGAGGATTTGCGTGTCGAATAGGTCGAAGCCTCGACGAAGCAGATGCTCAAATAGATGGAAAAGGGCGACCTTCGAGGCATCGCGAACGCGGTGAAACATCGACTCGCCGGCGAAGAATCCCCCGATGGCGACGCCGTAGACCCCGCCGACAAGGTCATCGTCGTACCAGACCTCGACACTGTGGGCGTATCCCAAATAATGGAGCCGGGTGTACGCATCGATCACCTCCGGAGTGATCCACGTACCCTCGGGACGGTCGGAGCAGCCGAGGATGACACCGGGGAAGCATCGATCGAAGGTAACGCGGAACTTCTTGGAGCGGATCGTGCGCGCCAATCGCCGCGGAACATGAAGGTCGCGGAGTTCAAAAATAGCCCGGGGGTCCGGCGACCACCAACAGATCGGTTCCCCCTCCTCGTACATGGGGAAAACCCCTTGACGGTAGGCCAGCAAGAGTCGCTCAGGCTCAAGATCGCCGCCGACACCGACTAATCCAAAATCGTCAGCGAATTCGGGATCGACCCAAAGTTTGCGCGAAACCGACGAGTTCGGAGTTCCAGGCATCACCGGAAATAAGGTCTCGAGTAGCCAGTCCAACATGAACGCCATCCGCCGAAAGGGCTGGGCGTAATTTGCCCCCATTGTGGAGGCGTGGGATGCCGCTTGTCAATAACCCCCCCGGCGAAATTTTTGTCCATGAGCACCAAACCTTCTCGTTGGGCCGGAGAGGCCGACTTCTCTCGTCGAGCACGACATTTCGGATCGCGGTATCAAAACAGAAGTTTGGCTTCTCCTCCCGTCGGAACGGGCGTCATTTCTCATAATCAGGACTGCAGAGTTGATTCGTAGGTCGGCATGCATCCAGACGAATTCGACCGGCTGTTGAGTACCGAAGGACAGTTGGCGTTGCAGCGAGCAGCGGAAAAGATCGCCAGCGCTCCCAGCGTCATTCACGTCGTCGAGACCCTTGGCCGTGAGTTTGCCCCGCAAATTGTTCGACCCGCGGTCACGGTCGCCTTGCTCCGACGCGCCGCCCGGGGCAAGTTTCGGCATGCCGATCGGATGTACTTTACCCGACAGGCTCTCGAACAAGCGAGCGGCGACATCGTGGCGGAACATCGGGCAAATCGTTTTCGAGGATTCGCTTCGGTGGCGGATCTGTGTTGCGGGATCGGCGGCGACACGTTGGCGTTGGCACGGCAGACCGCAGTTCATGCGATCGATATCGACTTGTTGCGGCTGAAGATGGCGGAGGCCAATGCCCGAGCCCTGCAGCTATCGGATCGAATCGCCTTTGCCCAAAGCGATGTTCGGACCATCAACGTGCCCCCGGTCGACGCGGCTTTCATCGACCCCGACCGCCGACCGGAAGGAGTGCGACGGGTTCGCTTGAACGATTACGAGCCAGAATGGGAGGTGATTTGGAAGAAATTGTCGCGCTGTCGAGCCTGGGGCGTTAAAGCCGCGCCGGCGATCCCCTGGAGCGATTTGGAACTGCTCGACGCGGAGGTCGAATTCATCTCCTGTGATGGCGAATTGAAAGAGTGTGCCCTCTGGTTCGGTGAACTGCGGACGGTGCGGCGAAGAGCGACCGTTCTGCCGTCGGGAGAAGAGCTGCAAGCGGAGAAACCTGCTCCGACTCAGCTCGGACCGGTGCGGGAGTTTGTGCATGATCCGGACCCAGCGGTGACCCGCGCGGGGTTGGTCGCCGATTTGGGAGTCCGCCTGAACGCTCATCAGATCGACGCGCAGGGAGCATTTCTGAGCGGCGACGTGCCCTCGCCGACACCGCTGGCTCGTAGCTACCGGGTGGAAGCGGTTCTCCCTTTTCGCTTGCGTCAACTTCGCCAGTGGTTTCGGGCGAGGCGGATTGGTCGAATCACGTCGATCAAACGCGGCCATGCCGCGGATGTGGAACAACTGCGGCGGCAATTAAACCTCATCGGCGAGGAACATCGCCTTGTCATTTGGACGCGAATCGCCGGTCAACCGACGGTGATCGTGGCCCCGGGTCATTTCACCGAATCCATCTCGACGATCCCGGAGTCGAGACGGTAAAGACCGAACATCAAACGGAGATGCCCCGCGTCCAAAGCCTGTCGGATCGGCTCGGACTGCGATTTCAATTCCAGCGTTTGAGAGCGGGCGTTTTCATAGGCCAACCGGTCCAGAAGCTCCGAATCATGCCGGCCGAACGATTGCAGAAGTTCTGCGCGAATCCCTCTCATGTGGTCTTGCAGGGCGTGGAGGTGGTGCGGCAGGGGCTTGTCGCCGGCCTCGTGAACGGCATTAATCGCCCCGCAATTCGTGTGCCCCAAGACAAGGATGACCGGGACATGAAGATGTTCGACGGCATACTCCAGCGACGCCATGACATCGTCATCGACGACATTGCCGGCATTCCGCACCTCGAAAATGCTCCCGGGTTTCTGGTCAAAGATGAACTCGGGACAAACTCGGCTGTCGGCACAACACAGAATGGCCACAAACGGGTGTTGCCCCCTCGCCAAGACGTGGCGATTGTCGGCATCATGGGCGGTGTCGATCGAACGAACTCGGTGCGACGATGTGAAGCGGCGATTGCCGCGACGTAGCTCGGCCACCGCGTCGTCGGGGGAGAGTCGCTCGGGCAACGCCTCGACCTCGATGCTGGGAACCGATTCGCGAAACGCCCAATGATCGACAGCGATGCCGACAAGAAAAGCCACGATCACGATCATCACACCCAATAACAATCGAATTCGATGCCCGCGCACGATTCTAGTCCTCACATCGGGTGTTTACTCAGGCCACGAGCCATTTCCGCTCCCACCCCGTTGAAATTTCCGTAAACAGTTTGAGCTCTCTCCAAGGCAGCAGCGACGTGCGAGCAAATATTCTCCGGGCCGATGATCTGCGGAAGAAGCGACGAGTCGATGAGCTTCGCCGGTTGACGACGAGCACCGCAAATAATCAGGACACGACCCGAATCTCGAACGGTCTTGGCGAAATGCTCCAAAGCGTGCAGGCCGGTTCCGTCCAGGGCGGTCATGTTTCGCAATCGCAAGATGACGACGGGGTGCAAACGCGACACATCCCGAGCGACTTCTTCCAGTTTCGCGGTGGCCCCGAACAAGAAGGGACCGTAAATCCGCAGGATCGTCACATAGGGTGGAATGTGCTTGTCGTGAAGCAAGTGCGGGCGTGCTTCGATAATCGCATCGTGAGTGATCGGCTCGACAGAGGTCGTTTCGCTGACACGGTAGATGTAGAGGAAGGAGGCCAACACCATGCCGATTTCCACGGCCAAAGTCAGGTCCGCCAAGATGGTGAGCGAGAAGGTGGCCGCCCACACCAGGCGGTCGGGCCAGGACGAGCGCAGAATCAATGGAATCTCGCGCCATTCGCCCATGTTGTAGGCCACGACAAAAAGGATCGCGGCCAGGGTCGCCAAAGGCACATAGGACGCCCACGGTGCGGCGAAAAGAAGAATGGTCAACAGGGTGAAACCATGGATGATCGATGCGATGGGCGAGCGGGCTCCCGACCGGATGTTCGTCGCGGTGCGGGCGATCGCGCCGGTCGCCGGAAGTCCGCCGAACATGGGAATAATGATGTTGGCGGTACCTTGGGCAACCAGCTCAATATCCGGTTTATGCCGGTCACCACTCATGTTATCCGCCACCACCGCGGACAAGAGGCTCTCGATGGCAGCGAGCAAGGCCACGGTGACCGCCGAGGGCATCAGTTCAAGGATCAAATCCGGTCGAAACTCGGGAATCTGGATCGGAGGCAGCCCCGAGGGGATGGCACCGAAGCGACTGCCGATCGTCTCCACCTCGATGCCCAGCAGGTCGACGACGGCAGTCGCCGCGATCAGAGCAATGATCGTGCCGGGGACGCGGCGAGTGATCTTTGGCCAAAGGAGGACCACCGCGAGCGAACTGAGACCCACCGCGACTGACCACGGACTCCAGGTGGAAACATGAGAGATGATCGCCTGCATACGTCCGAGGAAGTCGCCGGGAACCTCGGAAATTCGCAACCCGAGAAAATCGCGAATTTGCGTCGAAGCAATCAAGATGGCGATGCCATTCGTGAAGCCGATCGTCACGGGCCGAGGGATGTATCGGACAGCGGCCCCCAAACCGGTAAGCCCCATCGCAATCAGGATCATCCCGCCCATCAGGGTGCACATCAGAAGACCGGGCATGCCGAACTTCGCGATGATGCCGGCGATGATGACGACAAACGCCCCCGTTGGACCGGAAACCTGGCATCGAGAGCCGCCCAGAGCCGCCACCAAGACCCCCGCAAGGATGGCAGTGACGATCCCCGACTCTGGCGTGGCCCCGCTGGCAATGCCGAACGCCATCGCGAGGGGCAACGCTACCAAACCGATGGTCACACCGGCGACCAGGTCCGCTGCCAAATCCGCCCGGGTGTATCCCCGTAGGCTCTCCACCAATTTGGGAACCAACCGATGACTTCCATGTTTCATCGCCGCGCCTCCTTGCGATGTGGGTATGATCTGACCTCTCGCTCCTCCTGGAGCAAGGCCATCGCCTCTTGCAAATGTTTTTGAAAATACTCGCGCATCAGATCCAGCACCTGGGACAGAATGGGATCGCGCAAGCTGTAAAAAACAAGATTGCCTTCTTTGCGCGAGACCACGATGTTCTTGTGGCGCAATACGGCCAAATGCTGCGACGCATTCGCCTGCTCCAAAGCGAGGCGCTCGCAGATCTGCGACACGGTCAGTTCGCCACCCTTCATTTGTTCCAAGATGGCAATCCGCGTCGGGTGCGCCAGGGCTTGAAAAATTCCGGCCTTAAATCGGCGAAGGGAGTCAGGCATGCGTCGACCGCCATCGTAATATGCTTCGTGTATATGAATAATCGAATATTTGCAAAAGTCAAGTGAACCATTTTTGGTCTCTTGCGGAGAGGGCGATCGAAATTCCGGGAGGCCATCTTGGTCCTGATCGTCTCGCTCGCCTGCCCATCGGCCGATCAGGGATCCTGCCCCTAGCTCCGCGTGGCACGAGTGTTAGAATGATGCCATAACGAAGCAACTTCACCTGAAACGGGTCTGGCCGTGTCCATTATTACTTTGTGCCCGAAATGCGCCTCACGACATGAGGTCGACTCAACGTACGTAGGCCGCAAAATTCGCTGCCAGAACGCCAACTGTCGTGCGGTATTCGAGGTGACCTTGGAGCAAGGTTCCACCCCTGCCGCAAGCCGCGGTCGAAGAGCACCGACATTTGACGAAGTAGTGGAACCCACCGAATTGGAGTGGGAAGTGCCGACCTCTCGGCGCGAGGACGGTCCGATTGAAGCGGATTGGCGGAGTTTGCCGCCTCCTCCCGTGCGTCTGGGAGTTTCGGAGTCATCGGGCCAGACCGTGCCGACGGCCCCCGTCGATGAGGGAACCGCCTCTGCCGACGAGGTTCTGGCTTTGATGGGGTTCTCGCCGCAAAGGCAAAGCGCCTCGGCGTCGTCACCTCCCCAGGAGAAGGAGGTAATCGAGTTGACCCCCGTGGTAGACGATGCCGAGGAAGAAGTCAAAGTCGAAGAAACGAGTGCGACGCCTCACGATTACGCCGAACTGTACCGTCAGTTGCAACGGAAGCCTCGTCGTCGTTTACTGCTCCTGGCGATCCCCGTGATGTTCGTGATTGCGGGGGCGGCCGTGATGGGCACATTGTTCTACATGAAGAATCGGCAGGAGGCGGCCATCAATCAGCGGGCGGAGCAAGTCTTCGCCGAATTGCAGGCCAAGCAATACAAGCGCGCGGCCGCGGCGGCGGCAGACGTCGCCGGTAAACACAAAGAAGCGGGTAAATTCCGCTTTTTGCGCGACTTTGCCACAGCCATGGACTCGGCGACCGATCCCACGACCCCCACGGATAAACGTCGCAAAGAGTTCGTTGATTATCTCATCACCCTGCGGGACAGCAACGACCCGTTCAAGGATTTGATCAACGATTACCGCTCTCACGTGCGGGATGCCTTTTTGCGGATTCACGAGGACGAACTCCGCGAGGCGACTCGCCGGGCCGATGCTCGGGATTTCGACGCGGCGTCGGCCTTGCAAGCGGAGGCGCAAAAGACCCAGGCGTTGATCCGCGAGTATTCCGGATCGGACGATCGTTTGCCGAAAGATCTTCAAGACAAATATGCGTCACTGGTGGAGAAGATCGAACAGGGGCGGAAATACCTGAAATACCTGGAGGAGAGCCAAGCCGCTTTGAAGAACCTCACCCCCGCCACGCTAGCGCAGGTGAAGGAACGCGCCAAAGAGGGGGGCTACAGCAATCGGCCAGAAGTGATCGAGATGATCGACCGTGCGGAGAAGAATTTGCTGACGATGATCGCTTTTAAATCGGAGGAGCGGTCGTCGGAGGCGTTTCCGAGCGAACACTATCCGTCGCTGATCTTAGGACAAAACACGGAGCCGATTCCCCCGAACACGGGGATTGTGTTTGCGGTGTCGCGGGGCGTTTTGTATGCCTTGACCGAGGATAAAGGACAGATCGTCTGGGCGGCTCGGGTGGGGATTGACACGACCGATTTGCCGGTGCGACTGCCGGGCTCGGGAAGCGTGCCCCCTTTGGTGCTGTTACCGGCTCCGGATGGCAAAGGACTGGTGGCCCGTGAGGCGACCACGGGCAAGCCGCGCTGGTATCAGCGGCTACCCGCTGCCGTTCGAGGCAGGCCGCTTCTGGTGGAAGGCCGCTTGATTGTCACTCTGGCCGATCCCCAGGGCACCATCGTGGTGCTCGAGTCACGCAATGGGAGTCAGTTAGGCTATCTTACACTGAACCAACCGATCGCTGCCGGGCCCGCACTTCAAGGGGGGACCTCGCGCGTTTACGTGGCGGCCGATGCCCAAAATGTTTTCGTCTTGGATGCGAATCCACCACTGGAGGAGGGTACGGGCAGCCTGCTGAAACTGCTGACCGTTCTCCCGACGGGCCACGGCCCCGGTTCACTTCGGGCCGACCCCGTCGTCGTTGGGGGCGTGGACGAAGCGACCGGTCGTATCGTCGGCACAGGTTACCTGATTTTGGCTCAAAGCGATGGCTTGAAAGAGATGCGCCTGCGTGCCTTCACGCTCAACTCATTGCCCGATGGCGGTCTCACTCTGGCTCCGGGGGTTGAGAAAACGGTCCCGGGCTGGGCTTGGTTCCCTCCCGTGTGCGATCAGGAGACCGTGGCGGTCGTGACCGATTCCGGCACCTTG
>CAKZUU010000424.1 GCA_937922175.1 uncultured Gemmataceae bacterium | reverse complement strand
ACCACCGACAGACTGCCGTTGATGGTTGCCTTGTGAGTGGGAGTGATCTGGGTGAGGGTAGGGCCATTGCCATTGGCGATGGTGACGCTGCCACCAACGAAGAACGATTTTCCGCCGACTACCAACGAATCGGCACCGTCGCCGTTGCTGATGGTCAACTGACCGCCGATGGTTAGTTCATCGGTCGCCAGTTCGTTGAGGAGGACCACACTATTGCCGACGCCGTTATTGATCTTCACATCGCCGGCGACTTTGTTGAAGCCGTTACCGAATCGGAACTCGTCGTTCCCGTCGCCGTTATTGATGGTGATCTTGCCGAACGTCTGGTTGCCGGCGACGCCACCGATGATGAGTCGATCGTTGCCATGCCCTCCAGAGAAACTTAGTTCGCCGGCTAACTGGGCACTGTTAATCGTGACCTGATCGTCACCGAGGCGCAGGTCGATTTTGATCGAAGTGACACCTTTGAATACCTGAGTGGCCTTGGACGTGAGTTTGCCGGGCAGGAGAAATTCGGTACCTCCACCGACGTCGACATTAAATGATCCTGGTCCGATGCCCGTGATCGTGACGACTTGGTTGTTATCATTATTCAGGACCGCCAGAGCGGAAAGGTCGTCGAGCCCCGTGATGACGAGATTGGTGCCCAGTAATTGCGCCGTCACCAGATTGGCCGGGACCGTGCGCTCATCCAGCCGTTCCAATTGAAGCCGAGCAAAATGGAGACGGTCACGATCGCGCCGAGAGCGCATCGCCGTGGCCGAAGCGGGCTTTTTCATGATTGTTGGACCTCGCATGGGGCGGGACGCCGAGCGAATAATGAAGAAGGCTGGGGGCGACCAGTGGACAGGACCGATGCGACCGGTCTCACCCCGACCTCTCATTATATGAAAAAAACCGACCGGCTAGTTCCAGCCGGTCGGCGTCGCGAGAAGAGGGTGGCCTCAGATGACGCTGGCCCAACCACCGATGATCACGGGTTGGACGGCGAACGAGTTCAGGCGAGGCGGTCCAATGAGCAAGGAATCGGCTCCTCCGCCGCCGGCGTCGAGGACGAGCGAGCTTTGGAACAATCCGCGGTTCGCAGGGTCGCTTGCGGCACCGATGGTCACGGCATCCGTTCCGGGGCCAGCACCGATCACGACGGACTGGGCGAAAACGGATTCAACACCCAGATCGGCCAGAGCGATCTCCACGACATCGTCGCCCGCGCCGGTTTGAATCAGGACGGATCCATTAAAGGCTGAGCCTGCAATGGTCACTAAATCGTCACCGGCTCCGGACGCAATCGAAGTTCCACCGAACACCACCGCGAACGTCAAGTTGATCTGATCCGCTCCGCCGCCGGTGTTCACCGAGAGTTTGCCTCCCACGCTGCCCAACATGTTGATGACGTCGTCGTCGGCCCCGGTCGTGATCGAGACATTCCCCAAAGTCGTTCCGAACAAAGAGACTTCGTTGCCACCGCTGCCCCCATTGATGGTCAAATGGCCGTTGTTGGAGGCATTGATATCGAACGCAATCAGGCTGCCCCCGGCACCGACATTGATATTGACTCCGTTCAAGTCCAAACCGTCCAGATAGATTTCATCGAGCCCTGCCCCACTGAGGATCGACACGGGACCGCTGATCGTGCCTCCCGACAAAGTGGCAATGGATAGTTGAGTCGGACCCACACCATTGTTGATCGTGACGGGCCCAGTCACGCTGAAGCTCACGGCATTGGAACTAAACACGTCGGTGAGCGTGCTGGTACCGTTGGTGACAGCGACTTTGCCACCAATCGTAACGCTGTTGCCATTGAACACCGTGACGCCTTGCCCTGAGCCATTTGCGACCGTCAGGCCGCCGAGGCTGACGTCGGTTTCCGTGTTGCCGAATACGGCTATATCGTCGCCGACCTGATTCAGGATCGTCACGGGACCGCTGACTTGCACGCTGGTGGCCGAGATCAGATTGACGATGGTGTTTATCGCCTTACCGTAGCTCACCACCATCTTCCCGCTGACGTTAAACGAGTCGCCTCCCGCAACAAGGGTATGACCAAATGTGGTGGCCCCCGCCGTAATGGTTACGTCACCGTTGATTTCGTGAGACGCACCATCGAAGCTTGTCGTACAACTCCCCGGCGACTGAGAGACCTTGAGAAACTTCTGGAAGACGAAGTCCCCGACACCCCCAGTGCCCACGTTGAATCCGAGATCTCCGGGGCCATTGACAATGCTCACCCCATTTTCAATGGTCGTCGTGCCGGTTGAAAGCAAGGCAATGTTTGCAAGTCCGCCGGAACTTTGGTAGGTGAGTTTCCCCGTAAGTTGAAAGTCTGTTCCCTCGATAAGGACATCGTCATCACCACTCACGTTCATGAACGTCAAATCGCCATTGATCAGATACGACCCTCCTTGGAAAGCAACGAGCGAGTTCCCGGCAGCGGTATTGATAGTGAGTTTGCCGAGACCGAAGTTCCCGGTTCCTCCTTGGCCAAGGGCGAAGCTGTCATAACCGAAGCCGGCGTTAACGGACGTCGGGCCATCGATCGTCAGGGAATCGGTGGGAGCCAAAATCGTGTTGCTCCCGCCGTTGCCGTAGTTGAGCGAGACCGGCCCAGCCGACGAGAACGACGCTCCGCCGATCTGCAACGTATCGAAGCCCGCCCCCCCGACATAGGTAAGTTTCCCGACGCTCAAGGAATCGCCCACTTGATCGCCGAGAATCACGAGGGTATCGCCGGTACCACCGACGACGCGGAGCTCGCCGACGACGAGGTGGTTGCCGTGGTGCAGGAGGAGGGAATCGTTGCCGTCTCCGCCCTCATATTGCAAGCCGCCGAAGCTGCAATCCGCGCCGGGAAAATTACCGACGATCAAGGAGTCGTTGCCGGAGCCGCCACGAAAAGTCAAATTTCCCTCGATCTCGACATTATTGAGGACGGCGAGATCATCGCCTTGATTCAGGTTCAGAATCAGGTGTTTGACATTGAAATATTCGACGGCCCCTGCCCCGAGGTTGATCGTGGTCCCGAAAAGTCCCTGAACAGAAACGGCCCCGGCGCCGAGGCCGTCGATCACCACTTGTTGATTCACGTCGCCGACGTTCGATCCAGTTAGAGTCAGAGTGGCCGACGGAGCGTGGTAGACGGCGGTGACGTTGCCCGCAGGGGTTTCGCGATTTTCGAGAACTTCGGCGAGCAGGCGGACACGCTCAGCCCGAGGCAGAATCGTCCGAGGTCGCCTCCACGATGCGGGAAACAGGCGCATGATACGAACTCCTCAGCAGCCAATGCCAATCGCGATCAAGTTCCGAGCAGGTCTCCTGGACCCATTATTGTCAGCCGGGTCCGGTCTTCGACCCAGTTTTACTCTTCAGACGATCCATCACCGTCTACCGATGGGTAGACACTAACGAGCCGACGATTGTCCGCCGGCGATGCGAACGCCCCAAGTTTACACCAAGACTGGGGTTTGTCATCCCATTCGGCTAGCGCGAAACGGGATCGGTTCCCCAATTAGCCGCTTCCGCTAGACTGCTCTGAACAATAGACAATCTGCACCATGACCGGTCGCGGCCCGAAGTGGTCCGAAACCTGGTCTGCCACGACGAGAGGATCCCATGTTCGCTCACGGTTTCTTACGGGTGGCCGCTGCCGTTCCCCGACTCCGTGTGGCCGATTGTGACGAAAATGCCGACCGGATCATCCACCTGTTGGAACGCGCGGAAACACAGCAGGCCAAGGTCGTGGTCTTCCCGGAACTCTGCGTCACGGGCTATACATGTGGTGATTTGTTCCATCATTCTTCCCTTCTTGACCAGGCGCGGTCGGCCCTGAAGCGAATTATGAACTTCTCCCGGCACGGTTTTTCGGGGTTGGCCGTCGTCGGTCTGCCGGTCCGCCATCGAGGGCAGCTGTACAACTGCGCCGCCGCGATTCATGCCGGCGAACTGCTCGCCCTGATCCCCAAAACATACCTACCCAACTACCAGGAGTTCTACGAAGATCGTTGGTTCCACTCCGGCGCTCTTCTCGACGAAAAAACGTCGCTCTCCGGGGAGGTCGAATCTCCGGTGCCTCTCACACCCGAAGTCCTCTTCGTGGTCGATTCTCCCTCCAAAGTGCCCATCGGCGTGGAGATTTGCGAAGACCTTTGGGTGCCCATTCCCCCCAGCTGTGCGATGGCGATGGCCGGCGCCTTGGTGATCCTCAACCTGTCCGCGAGCAACGACATCACCGGCAAGGCCTCGTACCGGCGTCAGCTCGTGCAAAATCAGTCCGGGCGTTGCATTGCTGCTTATGTGTACTGCTCGGCCGGGGTGCACGAATCCACGACCGACCTGGTGTTCGGTGGCCATTGCCTCATCGCGGAGAATGGCAATCTGCTGGCAGAGTCTTCCCGTTTCAATCGCGATGAGACGCTCCTGGTGGTCGACGTGGACATCGACCGCTTAACGACGGACCGTCAGCGGATGGGCACCTTTCACGACTGCCGACGACCCGGCGACGCCTTTTCTCCTCGAATCATCCCCGTCAGCCTCCGATCCCCCCAGCCCTCGCGACTCGGATTTACCACCCCAAGACCTGCCGACAAGCTGGTATTGCTCCGCCCGATCGACCCGCATCCCTTTGTCCCCAAAGGCTCCGCGGAGTTGAACGACCGCTGCGAAGAGATTTTTCACATTCAGGTCGCCGGGCTCGCCCAGCGACTGGAGCACATCGGGGCTCGGAATGTGGTGATTGGCGTCTCAGGGGGCTTGGACTCCACTTTGGCCCTGCTCGTTGCTTGCCGTACTTTCGACACCTTGGGCTGGCCACGAGATGGCATTCACGGCTGGACCCTGCCGGGATTCGGTACCACCGAAAGAACCTTGACC
>CAKZUU010000423.1 GCA_937922175.1 uncultured Gemmataceae bacterium | reverse complement strand
CTCGCTGACGTCATCGCAGGGGCGGCCTGTCTCGTGCAACTCTCCACTCGGGAATCGCTTTCGCTGGCCTCTCTGTCGGCATGGAACCACGGGGTGCCCGTTCTCGCCCACCGTCGCTGCGAGGTCTTGCGCGAGTTCATCGATGAAAACGGTGGCGGACAAACGATCGCTGACGAATCCGATTTTCGTACCGCCTTGGACGACCTGTTGCGTCGCCCCGAGGAGTGGCGGCGGCGGGGCCGGCTCGGGCAACAGGCTGTGCAAGCCCGGTATGGCTCGCGAGAGACATGGATTGGCCGACTCACCGATGCCCTACGCGCCTTGCACCGACCGCTCGCCGAAGTCATGCGCGACAAAGGCCGGCAGGTCACCGCCCAAACGGGCGAAACCGCCTGGTCGCAAACCCTGATGCAAGTGATTCAGCACATGATGATGTCCGAACCTCGCCCCCCGGCGTCGTACCGCGCCGAACTCCAAATCCTTCCTCAGCCTGGACGAACTAGACCTCCGGAGCGCCTGAATATTCGCGTGGTCAATCAGGGCACCGTGCCGTTGTGGCCCCATTCGGCCCAGATCGTCGTCGAGTCCGGCAATTCGATGGTTCGTGTCGACCTGCATCGGGTCGTCCATCCCGGCCAGTCGGCAGTGGTGCGTGTCGCTTGGCCTGCGCATAACTCTTCTTGTCCTGACATCACCGTCCATCTGGACGTCGAGGGGCGGCCCGTCGCCTCGCTTCACCAGGAGGGCGCCATGAGTCACGACCATCTGTTTCCCCGAGGCCTACCAACGATGCGCGAATTGCAGCAGCGCCTTGAACGAGCGGCTTCGTTGAGTCAGTTACCCGTCGGCTATTTCGATGTCAGCGAGGGATGGCTGGCTGGAGTGAAACGTTGGATCAAGCGAAAGATTTTGGGGCAGTTTCAAGCAGCGTATGTGGATGTGTTGGCCCGCCAGCAGTCGGCATTGAACCGTGCCCTGGTCGAGGCCATCCGAGATATTGCCGATCAACTTGCCGACCTGGCGGATACAGTGGCCGAGCAAAATTCAAAAACGTCCCGAGCTGGCGTCGTTTCCGAGGATCGACAACAGTCAACGAATAGCGAGGGGCGACCGAAGGGGAGTGCCGAGCCGCCTCTCGAGGGGCTTCACCAGGTCGTCGGCGGTAGAAGAACTCAAGCCGCGGGGTGAGACGCCGACGGTGAGTGCTGACCGTGTTGACCACTGCTCAACGAACAAGCGAGGAAAACCAACGGGACTGCGGTGGTCAAATGGGGGAATAACCGATCTGCTGAAGAAGTTCGGAGCGAAGGACAAAAGGATGCGTCGGGATAAGGCGGAGGTCGAACAGGGGGATCAGGTCGGTCGGCGAAATCGGTTCGGGCCGACGCAACCAGCCGCACGACCAGGCCAGCAACCCAACAAGTGTCTCGGGGCGGACACCGGCGGCTCGGATCGTACCCAGGCGGGTATCGCCATGCCGTTTGGCCAATCGTCGGCCATCTTCGCCGACCACGAGCGGGACGTGGACAAAGCGAGGCGGTCGTCGCTTCAGCGCCCGGTAGAGCAACAGTTGCCGGGGGGTAGAGGGCAACAAGTCGTCGCCGCGGATGACTTCGGTTACGCCCGAGTCGGCATCATCGACGACGACCGCCAGTTGATAGGCGGGGGTGCCTGCCGATTTCCACACCACAAAGTCGCCGCCAACTTGTCTCAAATCAATGGACACGGGACCGCGATAAGCATCCATGAACTCGGGCGAATCCGAGACACGGAAACGCCAAGCGAAGGGACGATCCAATCGGGAAAGGTCGTCGGCTCGACGATGAGCACACGTACCGGGATAAGCCGGTCCCTCGTGTTCCAGGTGGGGGGCACTGGCGGCAGCAGCAATGTCCGAACGGGTGCAGGTACACGGATAGATCAGCTCCTGCTCGCGCAAGAGAGACAGAGCGGCCTCGTAGAGCGGCAGTCGCTGCGATTGCACGATCGGTGTACCGTCCCAGTCCAGCCCCAACCAATGCAGATCGTCCAAGGCCTGCTGAGCTGCTCCGGGTTTGACCCGAGGCGAGTCGATATCTTCGATCCGGAGAAGCAAGCGGCCATCGGCTCGTCGAGCGGCCAGCCAGGCGATCAAATAGGTTCGGGCGTTGCCCACATGCTGAGCCCCGGTCGGCGACGGAGCCAAGCGCCCGACATAGGCTGCCTCAGACAGTGGGAGATTCATGGATGATTCTCTACCTGCTCATCGGCTACATGTTTTTGTTTATTCACCGGCCGTTCGAGATTTGGCCCACGTTGGGCGAACTCCACATCGAGCGGCTCTACGCCTTGGGCATTGCCGCCAGTTGGCTCGTTCTCTCCCCCAAACGTTTCACGCCGACCCGGGTGGACCTGGCCGTGGCTGTGTTTGTCGCCGCCGTCTTGCTCGCGTGGGGCATGAGTCCCTTTGGTGCGGTCGGGGATCAACTTGTCGAAGATTGGCTGAAAATTGTCTTCTTCTTCGCCCTCGTGCGAAGCTCCGTGGACCGTCCACGCGAGTTGACACGTCTGCTCGCAGCGTTCCTCGTCATTATGGCGATTTATATGCTCCACTCGCTGTGGGAATTCGCTCACGGTCGGTACAGCTTCCGCATGGGAATCGCCCGTCTAATCGGCGTCGATCGAACGCTAGGCGACCCCAACAGCTTTGGCGCCAGCATCGTCTACGCCTTGCCTTTCGTCCGTCCTTTTTGGCTCACAACACGTCGACGCCTCGCCCGTGGACTCCTTGTCGGGTTCGTGCTTCTCGGCATGATCTGCATTTTGTTGACCGGTTCCCGCTCCGCTCTGCTCGGTTTGATCGCGTGGGGAGGGATCACCGCCATGCAAAGCCGACACCGCTTTCGTTATCTCGCCTTGGGTTCGCTGACCGGTGCCCTTCTCTTCGTTCTTCTGCCGACCGACTTGCAAATCCGTTTCGAGTCGATCATCAATCCGGAGGTCGGTCCCGCTAACGCCCGAGTTTCAGGACAGGGGCGCATCGAAGGGCTGATCCGAGGTGCGGAACTCTGGCAACGATTCCCCCTCACCGGCTGCGGACCCGGGGCATGGCGAAAAGCAACGGGCAGTCCCATCGAATCCCACAGCCTGTACGGTCAATTGATGGGTGAGGTCGGCAGTGTAGGTTCGATGGCCTTCATCCTGCTGCTCGCGAGCGTCTTCGGGGGGATTCGCCGTCTGCGTCGTTGTACCCGAGGCCATGACGAGGCCGAAGGTCGATTCCTGTTTCACCTCGGCGCGGCATTGGCGACAGCCTTATTCTTGCTGCTCGTGGAGGGGCTGTTCGGGCATAATTTGTTCCGCTTCAACTGGCTCTGGTATGCCGCATTCCTCATCATCGCCCTGCGAGTCACCAGGCGGTTGCCCCGACCCATCCCGTGGTATCATCATCCGATTCCTTTGGATCCCCAACCGGGCGAGCGGCAGCCGCTCTTGCAGGCCGGGTGACGAAAACGATGGAGTTGGCCCCTTGATGTCACGAAGGACGAAACTGCCATGGATCTGCTGAAACATGTCACCCGCTTCGTCATCGCTCCCACTTGGGCTTGGTGGGAGGGAAGCCCCTATTTGCGTCATTATCGCCGCCTTTGCCGAACGCAATGGGATAATCCCGAGACGATCCGGCAGCGGCAACTCGAGTCTCTGCGCTCGTTGGTACAACATGCGGCGACCACGGTGCCCTACTATCGTCATCGCTTCGCCAAGTTGGGCTTCCATCCCGAAGATCTCCGCACGTTGGCTGACCTTCGACATTTACCGCTATTGACGAAGCAGGACATTCGCGACCATGCCGACGATCTGATCTCCGAGAGCTACCGCGGTCAGCGGTTGCACGTCAAGAAAACCTCCGGCTCGACCGGCGTGCCCTTGACCGTTTGGCTGGATGATTCGGGAATGCAACTTAAACGAGCCTGCACCCTTCGCAGCGACGAGTGGAGCGGTTGGCGGCTCGGCGAGCGGGTCGCCAAAGTTTGGGGAAACCCGGAATATCGGCAAGGGGGATGGCGGGGTTGGTTGCGGAACAAGTTTTTGGAACGAGGTGAGTATTTGGACACCTTGAAAATGGACCCCGCCACGTTAGCCTCCTACGCTCGGCGTTTGCGTCAAATTCAACCCACGCTGATTTTCGGCCACGCCCATTCGGTCTACCTGTTGGCCCAGTTCGTGGCTCGAAACGGCCCCTCGGGGATCCGACCCAAGGGTATCATCACCACGGCGATGGTTCTCCACCCTTGGCAACGTCGAGTGATCGAAGAAACCTTCGCTTGTCGCGTCACCAACCGTTATGGTTGCGAGGAGGTCAGCCTGATCGCCTGCGAATGCGAACAACACCAAGGAATGCACGTCAACGCGGATGGCTTAATCGTCGAAACTCTCGTGCAAGGACGCCCCGCCTCGGAGGGGCAACCAGGAGCCGTGGTCATCACCGACCTGTTCAATCGAGCGATGCCCCTGTTGCGGTACAAGGTAGGCGACGTGGCGGCGTTGTCGGCGCGACGCTGCCCCTGTGGTCGCGGACTTCCCCTGTTGGACCGTCTCGAAGGCCGCGAAGCCGACTATATCACGACCGAACGCGGTGAGCTGATCTCCGGCATTTCCTTGACTGAAAATTTCGCGTTAAAAATCCCCGGCGTGGTGCAGATGCAGATTATCCAGGAAACGCCCACCCACTTCCGCTTCCGCATTGTCCCGGGTGACGAATTCGGCGAGGACAGCCTGGTAGCGATGTCACGCCTGGTGCGTGATCGTTTCGGCGAGAGGACAGATTACGACATCGAATATGTCGATGCCATCTTGCCCGAGCCTTCGGGCAAATACCGCTTTTGCATTTCCCGCGTTCCCGTGAATCTCTAATGGACATTCCTTGCCTTGGTCGAGATGAGATGAACGACGAATCAATCCTTGAATCGACGACGTTGCCTCGACCGCCGCGCGTGAGCGTTGTCATGGCGAATTATAACTACGCGCGCTACCTGCCCGAGGCGATCGAATCGGTGCAGCGACAAACTTTTGGCGACTGGGAGTTGATCGTTGTCGATGACGGATCGACGGATGAGTCGCGGTCGATTATCGAAGGATTTTTGAATGACCACCGCATCCGCTTCCGGCCCGTCGAACACCTGGGACAAGCGGGGGCGAAGAACGCCGGTTTGGAGCGCTGCCGGGCACCACTTATCGCCTTTCTCGATGCCGATGACATCTGGGAGCCGGAGAAATTAGCTCGGCAGGTGGCGCGGTTCGATCACGACCCTGCCTTGGGACTGGTCTGTACCGGCCGACGCTGGATCGATCCGGAAGGCCGAATCCTGAACGGCCAGCGCGACCTCCCGCCGCATCGAGGTTGGGTCTTGCCCGAGTTGCTCCGCGACAACTTCGTCTGCTTTTCATCGGTCATGGTGCGTCGGCAGGCGCTGGAGCATGTCGGTTGGTTCGACCCCATTTCGGACCTGGCGATCGACTACGATTTGTGGCTGCGAGTCGCGGTGCATTATCGGTTCGATTATGTCAACGAACCGCTGGTGCGGTATCGCTGCGGACACGGCAATTTATCGAGGCGTGTTGGCGAGCGATTGCAGATCGCCACCCTGATCCTCCGACGATTCGCACTCCGCGATGGCCACCGTGTGTTGCCTGATGATCTCGCTCGATCGCAAGCGGCGACATGGCATCACCTTGCCCTTGCCTACCGACCGCATTCCCGCCGAGAGAGCGTCCGATGGTTGTGGCGATCTCTCCAAGCCAATCCCCGACGTTGGGCGACCTGGCGGAGCCTGGCGAGCTTGTGGCTGCCCTATCGAACCCGTCGCTGGATCCGCCGACTTCTTGGAGTCCCCGCGGATTGGGAGGACGCCTACCGCTCGTCCGAGCCAGATGCGATGGCATCGTAACCGCTCGCATCCAGGTCGGCCCGAGATCCTCGATCTCCGGCACTTCACGGGCATCTTGAGGTATCTGGTGGCGTCGGCGTGCTCGTACAATGAGGATATGCAGCGTCGATCACTCACTATAACCGGTTCGCGCTTGGGTGTTCTGGATGTCCCCGAAGCGACGTGGCGGACATGGTTATCGGAGCGGGGCGAGCTTCCCATGCGGATCAAACAGATCCGCCGATGGATCTTGGCTCGTCGAGCCGAGTCGTTCGAGGTGATGACCGACGTGCCGGCGGCGCTTCGTCGCGATCTAGCCGATCGCTTTGACCCGTTGGCGTCGCGAATCTCCGCCCACCGCCAGGCGAGGGATGGGACACACAAGCTCCTGCTCACGCTGAGCGACGGCCGATCTGTCGAGTGCGTTTTGATTCAAGAAGATCGCCGACGGACGGCATGCATCAGTACGCAAGTTGGCTGCGGCATGGGTTGCGTTTTTTGTGCGAGCGGCCTGAATGGCTTGGAGCGAAATCTGACCGCCGGCGAGATTTTGGAGCAGTTGGTTCGTTTACGCAATCTCTTGCCGACGGACGAGCGTCTGACCCACATCGTCGTCATGGGAATGGGAGAACCGTTGGCGAATTTGGATGCCCTTCTCGTGGCCTTGAAAGAAGCCGGCGACCGGCAGGGATTGGGCATCGGTGCCCGGCACATCACGATTTCCACCGTCGGTTTGCCGTCGAAAATCCGACAATTAGCGGAGGCGGGCAAGGAGTACCAACTGGCGGTCTCGTTGCATGCGCCCAATGACCCCTTGCGGACTCGGATCGTCCCCACCAACGACCGCATCGGATTGCAAGAGGTTCTGTCGGCAGCGGATGAGTATTTTCGGATCACGGGTCGGCAGGTCACCTACGAATACGTCTTGCTCGGCGGGATCAACGATTACCCATCGCATGCCCGACAGTTGGCAGGCCTTCTGCGGGGAAGAAAAGCTCATGTCAACCTGATCCCGTTCAATGAGGTGGCGGGGTTGCCGTATCGGCGGCCCGGCGATGCGGCGCTGGCGCATTTCGTGGCGTTGTTGCGGCAGGCAGGGATCAGTGTGAAAGTGCGAAAGCGCAAAGGGTCGGAGATCGAGGCGGCTTGTGGTCAATTGCGACGGCAATTGCTATCGGCCGTGCCGGCCGCCGAAGGATGATTCTTCTTCGTCAGCGGATCACCGGTGGAATCGTCGGGGCAGAACCATTCGACGAAGCCGGTGTTGGAATTTTCGATTCGACCGATGAGGTGCCCGTGGACGGCGTCGGCCACACCAGCGCGCAAATGGCGTTGCGCGATCCCGACATCCGCCTGATGCTGCGGGTGCGAAGCGGCGACACATCGGCATTTGCCGAACTGGTCGAGCGGTATCAACACCGCGTTGTGGGCATCATGCATCACTTGTTGGGCCATCGCGAAGAGGCCGAAGACCTGGCTCAAGAGGTGTTTTTGCGAATTTACCGCAGTCGGTCGAAATATCGGCCCACAGCGAGATTCTCGACCTGGTTGTTCACCATCGCGAACAATCTCGCTTCCAATGCCCTGCGGGCGCGAAGGCGAAAACCGACTCAGCCCTTGCCCGCAATGGACTCCGGTCCGCTGGGGCCGCGGCCTCAGGAACAGTTGGCCATCGACCCGGCGCAGACGCCGGCCCACGGGTTGAGGCAACGCGAACTCGCCGAAATGATCCGCTCGGCACTTAACACGCTCAATGAGCGGCAGCGGATGGCGGTGATCCTGAACAAATTCGAGGACATGAATTACGCGGAGATCGGCGAAGTGATGGGGCTATCCACCAAGGCCGTCAAATCACTCCTCAGCCGCGCCCGCGCCCGACTCCGGGAGGTTCTTCAGAGTTATGTCAACATGGATGAGGATTCCGTCATTCAGGAGACGGACCAAGACTCCCCCGAGGCTCCATCATGAGCGAACCGCTGGATGAGAAGACCCGAGAGGAGCTGACGGCGTATCTCGACGGGGAATTGGACGAGAAAGCGGCGGCCGATCTCGAAGATCGCCTCCACCGGGATCCGCGACTCCGTCGCGAACTCGACGAGTACAAACGGACTTGGGAATTGTTGGATTTTCTGCCACAGCCGGATCCCTCGCCGGATTTCACCACTCGCACACTGGATCGTTTGGCCGTCCTCCTTCCGCCTCAGACGACGACGGCGATCGGTCCGCCTTTGGGTCCTCTCCCCTCGCCGAACATCCGCGGAAACGAGGGGTCGCGCTGGGTCTTCTCCGCTGTCGCCCTGGCAGTCGCCCTGGCCGGCTATTTTGTGACCGGCTTTGCGTTTCGTCCGGTAGCTCCGACGCCGTCTCTCGCGGAGCGTGACGAGCGGATCGCAGCGGATCTTCGTTTGTTGGATCGGCTTCATCTGTATCGGTTCGGTGAGGATCTGGAGTTCCTCCGAGCGCTGGACCACCCCGACTTGTTTGGTGATTGACCATGCGACGATTCGGCGAAATATTGCTGGCCGCCTTGTTCGCCCTCCCCTCGGGGCGATCCGACGAGAGTGCGGCCGAGATCGCCGAGCGTCGACGCACGTTGCAGACGTGGAAGGAGAGCGAACCCGAACGTTACGCGCGGCTGTTGCGGCATGAAGCGTTGTTCAACTCTCTCCCTGCCGAGCAACAGGCGAAAATCCGCCGCCTCGACGAACAACTTCAAGCCGAGCCGCCCGAAGTTCGCGATCGACTCTTGCACGTGTTGGGCGAATACGTCTCTTGGTTGACGCGGCTCCCTGCGGAGGATCGGCAACGGATTCTCGACGCCCCCTCCACGGCCGAGCGACTCCAAGCGGTTCGCGAAATTAAGCAACGTCAGTGGATCGAGTCGCAGCCCCCATCGCGACTGAACGCCTGGCGTTCGGCAAATTCCTCGGAACAGGCCGCCTTGCTGGAGCGATGGCGGCAGGAAGACCGAAGACGTGCCGAGGAACTCGCCGATGTCCGTCGGTGGGAAACCTTGGGCCGTCTCCGAGTCGTGGAAAACCTGCCGGCGTTGGAAGAACTCGGCCTGTTCGTCAACCAACACCTGCTGCCGATGCTCTCGCCCGAGGAAAAGGCGCGGCTCAGGCCGAAGGAGCCTGAATGGCGACGCAATCCGATGAACTGGCTGACGACGGTGCTCGAACTGTCGGATCGTCACCCGGTGTTGAGTCTCAAGCCCCAGTACCTGACGAGAAAGGAGTTACCAGAGGAGTATCGTCGAGTACTGGAGAGCCCACCATCGCGTATCCCCGCAAAAGAGGCGCGTCAGGCGGTGTCACGGCTTCCGGAGGGTAAATGGCCAGACTATCCCGTCGCCGTCAGCCGACTGGTGCAATCGTGGGTCGGCCAATTGTCGGTGCAATTGGGGCCAGCCACCGCGTCCGAGATTTCGCCGCAGATGGTTCGATTTGTCGAGAGCCTCTCTAAAGAGGACCGAGCTCGGTTGAAGGCTGTCGAAGGCCGCTGGCCCGACTATCCCTTGATGCTCCACACCATCGCCAAGGAGCGGAAACTGGCGTTGCCGGATCTCGGCCTGCCGGGCGACCCGCAGCTTTGGGAGCGTTTGCGTTCTCGACGAGCCGCTCCGGTCCTTCCCGATCTGCCCGATCAGGTTCTGCGCGAATTTGCGGCCGAGTTGGCACGCAGGGAGCCTGATAGCCCAAGGCTCTCCTGGCGGGACCCGGAGCAACGCGAGATCTTGAAGAAGCGGTACTTTGAAATTTATCCCGAGGGGAAACGTCCCTCTCTGGGCCGACCGCCGGGTAACAAAAAATAATTACGCGACCACATTCACGAGTCGGCCCACTCCCGTCACATCGATGGTGATGACATCGCCGGGTTGCAAACTGAAGTCGTCCGGTGGGACGATGCCGGTGCCCGTGAGCAAGACGACCCCGTGGGGGAACGACGTCTCTCGAGCGAGCCACGAGACCAGGTCGTTGAAGGTTCGCGTCATACGCGTCAGGGGGGTGGAACCCTGAAACTCGATCTTGCCGTGTCGCTCGATCACCATGTCGATGCTCACCAGATCGCGTTCGGGGAAGCTGTCGGCCAGAGTGACCGCCGGCCCCAAAGCGCACGACTGGTCGTAGATTTTGGCTTGGGGCAAGTACAAGGGGTTCTCTCCCTCGATATCACGGGCGCTCATGTCATTGCCGATGGAGTATCCGACGATCCGCAAATCCGGGGCGACGAACAGAGCCAACTCCGGTTCCGGGACGCTCCATCGGCTGTCACGGCGGATCCGTACTCGACCTTGATGCCCAACGACCCGTTCCGCGGGCGCTTTGAAAAACAGCTCCGGTCGGGGGGCGGTGTACACCTTGTCGTAAAAGCTGGCCGCTCCTTGCGATTCCTGCTCCCGAGCCGACTTGCTTCGTAAGTAGGTCACGCCGGCTGCCCAAACCTCCTGCCGATCCACCGGGGCCAAGAATTCCCCGCTCTTCATCGGAAACGACGTCATCCGGTCGTCGATCAGTTCTTCGATCACCTCCTTCGGGTTGGGTGCGAAGAGGATATCCGACAAACACCGATAACTCGTATTCGACTCCAGATTCAAAAGCGACACCTGACCATTCCGAACAAAGCCGACCACCGGTCGGCGCCCGGAAGACAGTAATTTGCACAATTGCATGACTTCGTCCACGTTGGTGGGCAATGCCAGTCTAACGTATGGGCGAAATGTTGTCGATGAGGGTTAGTCCATCGCTTCACTGGGGAGAGTACGGGGCAATGCGGGGCGATAACCAAGCCAAAAGTACCGGCAACAAGGTACGAGCCGACTCAATCGAGTGTCTTCCATTGGGGAGATACGCCGTCGACACCGTCAAACCACGACAACGGGCGATATACAGAAAACTCTCGACTTGGGCATCGATATTGAATTCGTCTTTGCCGACGTAGCCGATGAACATCTCCAACTCCCCGGGCTGGACGTTGTACGACCCGAGCATTTCCACGGGGTTGTTGGGAGCGAGTAGCGAGACGGCATCGCATCGCAGACCATAAAGAGGCCGAATCAAGCGATGCTCGCGGATCGTGACCAGTCCGCCGTAATATCGGCCGATCGGAGCCAACGGGCGAATCTTGGTCCGCCAACTGAAACACGAGGGATCAAAATCCGAGAAGTACCGTCCATGACAATCCAAATACCGCAAATTGAGCGGAGGAAAGACGGCTGCCACGACGCCGATTCGATCACGGTGTTTGATCCCCAAGTGATACGCCCCGAATCCGCCCATCGACCCCCCGACCAGTATGTGGGCCTCGCGCTCCGGTCGAATCGGGAATTTCTGATGCATGAAATCCCAGATGTCGCGCAAAATGTAGTCCTCGAAGTGACCCGCTTTCGAGTTGACGTAGAAGCTGCCCCCATTCAACAGCGTTGCTCGCCCTCGGATGCTGCCATCGGGTGCCACCACGATAAAAGGTGGCAATTGACCAGCACTCATCATCTGATCAAATTGATCCACGAACTTGAGGAACGTTTGCTCATCGTGCGCGAAGCCGTGCAAGAAATAGGCGAGGGGATACTGCTTGGTCGGATCGAACCCCGGCGGCAGATAAACGTAAACATCACGCTTGGAGTCCAACGCCGCGGAGTACAACCTTCGATCGCAACCGTGGTTGAAGGTGTAATCGAGAACTTTGCCTTCTAATTTGCTGTTCAGCCGTTCCAGGTCCCCCGGAGACCTGAACCACCCCCCCAGAAAAGCGTAGGAGGCCGCCGGGGCCCACATCCAGATCAGCAGGCAAGCCCCAAGTGTCCGTCCCTTCACATGCAATCCCTCGCTGTTGCATCCCGAACGCTATTCTTTTCGGCCGTATCTCCCTGATCGGCTCACCGCAGATGCTTCCTCTCCCAACAGACCAAGGGCGTCGAGATCTTAATCTGCGCTCTGTATTGATCGCGCCAGGGTGATCGGTCGGAGGGATTTTGAGCGACCGACGGTTTATATCGAGTTCGGCATCAGGTTTCGAGCCGCCGCCGTTTCAAGGATCGACGGCCCAGAGCGATGAGAGCGGATTACGAGTTCGCCAATCGGCTCCGCCAGACCTTCAGCATCTCAAACTGATCGGAAAGAACAGGAAGGGCCTCCCCTTTGTTCGGCTCGCGCGGGACCAATCGACGAACCAATCGGTGGAGCAATTCCGGGATTCCCTCGCCGGTCAGGGCGGAGACGCGCACTTCCGCAGGAACGTCGGAAACCACGGGTAAGTCGCACTTGTTCGCCACGAGCATCAGACGCGATCCAGTGTCCCGAGGCCAAGCAGGCTCCGGCAGCGCCGCATCGAAGACCCAAAGGACGAGATCGGCTGATGCAGCGGCCTGCTGTGCCCGTTCAATGGCAAGACGTTCCAGCGGCTGCACCGTCGGGTGCCAACCGGCTGTATCGACCAACTCGATCGGCCAACCGTCGATCGCCAGTTGGGTCACTAACACGTCGCGTGTGGTTCCGGGTAGAGGCGCGACAATGCTTCGCTGATAACCCGCCACGGCGTTGACGAGACTGCTCTTGCCGACATTGGGGGCTCCGGCGACCACCACCCGGTAGGGCTGCACGAGATGTCGACCGAGCTCCCCCCAATTTTCC
>CAKZUU010000422.1 GCA_937922175.1 uncultured Gemmataceae bacterium | reverse complement strand
GACACGCAGCTTTACCAGATCGTCCGCGTCGATGATCAGAAGATTCGCTTCGAGGCGCGAACTGCCTCCGGACGCACTCTTGATCTTTTTGAACTGCACAAGCAAACAGACGGCACAAAGCGTCTGGTCGAAAAACCAGAGCTGACGACGCGAACTCCAGGCGGTCGTTGACCGTCAAATCAACCCGGAGTGCCAACCCCCGATGCGGTGATCGAATCGGTCGTCACCATGTCGGGGGTGATCGATTTCATCGGTTCGGCCCGGTTGTCCAGGGAGACGGCTTGAGACCGGAGCGTTGCTGACCTGCTACCCTGTCGCGATCATCGGTGCGATTACCCTTCCTCTTCCTCACGCAACTTGGCCAGCACACTGAAGTCCTCGAGCGTCGTGGTGTCCTGAGTGGTGACTTTGCCGCCGGCGATATCTCGCAGCAGACGGCGCATGATTTTCCCCGAGCGTGTCTTGGGCAGGGCGTCGGTGAAGCGGATGTCGTCCGGACGAGCCAAAGCGCCGATCTCCTTGACGACATGATCGCGAAGCTCGGCCTTGAGATCGTCGGAGGGTTGAATTCCCGCCCGAAGGGTGATGAAGCACGCGATGGCTTCACCTTTGATGTCGTCGGGGCGACCGACGACGGCGGCTTCGGCGACCTTCGGGTGGTGGACCAGAGCGCTCTCGACCTCCATCGTGCTGAGGCGATGACCGCTGACGTTGAGGACGTCATCGACACGGCCCATGATCCAGAGGTAGCCGTCTTCGTCCATCCGGGCTCCGTCGGCGGTGAAGTAGCTCCCGGGGATTCGGGACCAGTATTGCTGTTTGTACCGATCATCGTCGCCGAAAATGGTTCGGAGCATGCTGGGCCACGGACGACGGATGACGAGGAAGCCGCCTTGATTGCGCGGGACCTCGCGCCCCGAGTTGTCCACGACTTCGGCGATGATGCCGGGCAACGGCCGAGTCGCACTTCCGGGCTTGGTCGGAATGGCACCCGGAAGCGGCGAAATCATGATCGCCCCGGTTTCAGTTTGCCACCAGGTATCGACGATGGGGCAGCGGCCTTTGCCGATCGTTTGCTGATACCACATCCACGCCTCGGGGTTGATCGGTTCACCGACCGTGCCGAGCAACCGCAGCGAGGAGAGGTCGTGGCTTTTCGGCCACTCATCGCCCCATTTGATGAAGGCGCGGATGGCGGTCGGCGCGGTGTAAAAAATGCTGACCCGGTATTTTTCAATGATGGACCAGAAACGGTCTTTTTGCGGAAAATCGGGAGCGCCTTCGTACATCACGACGCTCGTGCCATTCGCCAACGGGCCATACACCATGTAGCTGTGGCCGGTGATCCAGCCAATGTCGGCGGTGCACCAGTAAGTGTCGTCCTCCTTGATGTCGAAGACGAGACGATGGGTGAACGATGTGCCGAGAAGATAGCCGGCGGTGGTGTGCAAAACGCCCTTGGGTTTGCCGGTGCTGCCACTGGTGTACAAAATGAATAGCGGATGCTCGCTGTCGAGTTCGACCGGCGGGCAGTCGGCCGAGGCCTCGGCCATCAACTCGTGCCACCACATGTCCCGGCCGGGCTGCATCTCCACCGACTGGTTGCAGCGGTTGAAGACGATGCACTTCTCCACCGAGGGCGACTTCGCCAAGGCGGCATCGACATTTTGTTTCAGGGGGACGATTTTCCCTCGACGCCAACCTCCGTCGGCCGTGATGATCAGCTTCGCCTTGGCGTCGTTGTTGCGTTCAGCGACGGCCTCGGAGGAAAAGCCGCCAAACACCACCGAATGCGTCACGCCGATCCGGGCGCAAGCCAGCATGGCGATGGCTGCCTCGGGAATCAACGGCATGTAGATCGTCACACGGTCCCCCGGCTGCATCCCGAGCGACTTCAGCACGTTGGCGAAGCGGCACACTTCTCGATGCAGATCTTGGTAGCGCAAAACCCGCGTGTCGCCCGGTTCGCCTTCCCAGATCAGGGCCGCCTTGTTTCCCCGGCCGGCAGCGAGATGACGGTCCAGGCAGTTGAAGCTCACGTTCAGTTTGCCACCCACAAACCATTGGGCGAAAGGTTCGTTCCACTCCAAAACCCGGTCCCATTTTCGGAACCAATGTAGCGACTCGGCTTGCTCGGCCCAGAATGCTTCCGGGTTCTCCTTGGCACGCTGCCACAGCACCTCGTACTCGGCGAGACTCTTCACGTGCGCTTGGGCCGCAAAGTCGGTCGGCGGGGGAAACGTGCGCGATTCTTTCAACACGCTGGTAATCGTTTCGGCTGGAGAGGACATTGCCGACGCTCCCTGGGGATCAATGTTCCGGGAGATTTTAAGAAGGAACCGCCTTATTGCCACGTCTCCTCGACCACGGTGCATAAGATGATCGGACAGCAAGTCGGCGGAGTGGAGGTCCATGCGCATCGGCATTCTGGGCGGCACTTTTGATCCCATCCATCTCGGTCACTTGATCTTGGCAGAGCAATGCCGCGAACAAGCCCATTTGGATGAGGTGTGGTTCGTCCCTGCTGCTCGACCGCCGCACAAGGGTCGCTCGCCGTTGACGTCGTTCGACCAACGCGCCGACATGATTCAACTGGCCATCGCCGGGAACCCGCAATTTCGGATCAGCGACATCGAGAATCGACGATCTGGCCCGAGTTACAC
>CAKZUU010000421.1 GCA_937922175.1 uncultured Gemmataceae bacterium | reverse complement strand
ACAATGCCGAGGAGACCGCCTATCAGATGAATTTGCAGGCCGCCAAGGAAATTGCTCGCCAGTTGAGACTGAGAGATCTTGGGGGCGTCATCGTCAACGACTTCATCGACATGCGGGAGGAAAAGCACAAGCGGGGCGTCGAGCGGGCTTTGAAAGAAGCGCTGAGGCGCGATCGGGCACGCACCAAGATCCTGAGAACGTCCCAATTCGGTCTCATCGAGATGACGCGGCAACGGATTCGACCCTCACTGAAGCGGAGCGTGTATACCGATTGCCCTCATTGCAATGGGACCGGACTTGTGAAAACGGTCGAGAGCATGAGTATCGAGGTCATGCGCCTGCTTCAGCTCGCTGCCCATCGCGAGAGTGTTCACCGGATGGAGATTCGCGTTCACGCCGATGTGGCCAACTATCTTCTCAATCGGCGACGCAAAGAGATTGCACGCTTGGAGGAGACCGGTGATATGCAGGTGTCGATCCTGGGCATTTCGGGTGCCGCCCCCGAAACTCTCAACATCACGTGTTTCGACCGCAATGGTCACGAAGTCAAATTCCCCGGCCCGCCCGACACACTCCGCCTCCCGGAACGAAACAATCGCGAACGGCGGGTCCTCCGCTAACCCGCCTTCTCTTCCCGACTCGGCCGCGTGGCTCGCCTCGACCGCGGGGCGCGTCGCGCGGCCAAGGTCACTCCTCCATTCTTCCTCTTCGAGACGATTCCTCAGCTTTTTCTGACCCGCTCGCGCAAGTCGCCGGGGCCAAGCGAATCCCATGAGTGGATCGAACCAATCAACCCTCCCCCAAACCGAGGAACCAACATGATTCGCCGACTGATCTGCACAGCCGCCTTATTTGCCGGTACTTTGGGAATCGCCACGATGGCTCCGAGCCACGCCAAGGCCCAATCGAAGTATTATGTGCCCGTTACGCCGATCCCCACTCCCGCCGCTCCCCTGGTGGTGGTGGGATCGAGCTACCTGCCCGGCCCCTCGGCCTGGATGCGCTTTGCCCCAGGACATTTCCATAGCGCTTGCTACTACGAGGTTCTGATCCGTCATGGCTGTCATTGGGATGTCTACGCCACCTTCCGTGAAGCGCGGGATGCCGAGCGCCTGGCTCGACGCCTGCAGTTCCGCGGTCATGACGTTCACGTTCGCCGCGTCTACTACTGAGACCTGCGTCGCTAAAGGCCCATGACATTTGCCATCCGCTCGACCCGCCCCGAGGGCGGGTTCTTTTTTTCACGCGACCAGTTGTCCGTTGGCGATCCAGGAATGATCCCGTCCGATGACACGTGACGTTCGCGCCCCCCACGGACTTGAGACGATATGCCACGAGAAATATTATAGAAGTTGTCCCTCCCGTGGAATTCCCGCCATGCGACGAGTGTCTTTCATTGCACCACTGATCGTTGTGACATCCCTTGTGCAGGCAGAGGAGAGGTCGGAGTATCGCGATCCGGACATCCGTGTTGAACAGCGCCGTCACTGGGCCTTTCAACCGATGATTCGACCGAGCGTGCCCCGGGTGCAGAATTCGGCCTGGGTGCGGACTCCGATCGACCCTTTTATTTTGGCACGCTTGGAAGCGACAGGGTTGTCCCCCGCCCCCGAGTGCGACCGGTTGACCTGGCTCCGGCGTGTGACGTTTGACCTGATCGGCCTGCCTCCGACTGTGGAGGAACAAGATGCTTTTTTGCGCGACGAATCTCCCACGGCCTACGAGCGAGTCGTTGACCGTCTACTGGCTTCGCCGCACTACGGCGAACGGTGGGCACAACATTGGCTCGACGTGGTGCGCTTCGCCGAGACCAATGGCTTCGAGGTCGATGGCGACCGCCCTCATGCCTGGATGTATCGCGATTACGTGGTTCGGAGCTTGAACGCGGACAAGCCTTATGACCAATTCATCCGAGAACAGGTCGCCGGCGATTTATTGGTGCGGCGTTGGCAAGAGGAGGTCGGACGGCAACCTCGCCGTTTCTTCGTGATCGGGACATGGTTGATTCCGAATCCCAAGCCGTGGCTGTTGCCACCCCACGTTCGAGATTGGCTGATCGCCACGGGGCTACATCGCTGCGGTCCGGTGCACATGGTTGCGGGCAATCTGGACGCCGAGCAGGTACGATACGAAGTCGTGACGGAGATGGTGAACGGGGTGGGCACCGCCGTCTTGGGGCTGACCGTTGGTTGCGCTCGGTGCCATGATCACAAGTTCGACCCGCTGTCGCAAGGCGACTACTTCCGCTTGGCAGCCTTTTTCGCCGGAACGCAATTCCACGACGCCCCCCTCGCTGATCGTTCGGAGACAGAGGAGTACAAGCGGCGGGTGGCCGCCATCCGTCAACGCACCGATCCGCTGCGGGCAAAGGTCGCGGCCCTGGATGAACCGTACCGCAAACAATTGATCGAACGCAAGCGGCAGGCGTTGGAACCGCACTATCGCACCGCCCTCGACACCCCCAAGAATCAGAGGACGCCCGAACAAGAAGAATGGGCGAAACACGCGGAGATCCTGATCCGCGTCAGTTGGAATGAAGTCCTGGCCGCGATGACTCCTGAAGATCGCGCTCAGCGTCAGCGTTGGCGAGACGAAATTCACACGTGGGAGGCACATCTCCCGCTGCCGCCGACACGGGCCTGGGCGGTCAAGGAGAGTTCTGAATCGCCTCCCACCCACATCTTGCGACGTGGTGATCATCGCCAGAAGTGGACCACGGTCTCCCCCGGTTTCTTCCGAATCCTGGCCACGAACGCTCACGACCGACCCCGAGATCGACTGGATCTGGCCCATTGGCTCACGCGGCCGAACCATCCGCTGACCGCTCGTGTCTGGGTCAATCGGGTCTGGCAACATCATTTCGGCCGCGGCTTGGTCCTCACCTCGGGCGATTTCGGCCAACGGGGGGAACCGCCAACTCACCCCGAATTGTTGGACTGGCTAGCGACCGAGTTCGTCCGCGTCGGCTGGTCGACCAAATCTGTGCATCGGTGGATCGTGCTCTCGGCTACGTATCGGCAGCAATCATTCCGAACCGACCGCGACAATACGGACCCTGAAAATCGCTGGTATTCCCGTATGAATCGACGTCGGCTTGAAGGCGAAACGCTGCGAGATGCAATGCTCGCCGTCGCGGGGAACTTGAACCGCAGCGTCGGAGGGCCGCGCGTCCTCGTACCGTTGGAACCGGAGGTCTACGAGTTGATCTTTACGGAAGGAGAGCCCGACGGACTTTGGCTGGTGACACCGGACCCGCGACAGCATCAGCGTCGGAGCATCTATTTATATCAGAAGCGAAATGTGCGTCAGCCGTTGCTTGAAGCTTTCGATCAACCCGACGCGGTCAATCCGTGCGCTGTGCGATCGGTTAGTACGTTTGCCCCTCAGGCGTTGATCCTGATGAACGGTCCGTTTGCGCGTCAGCAGAGTCGTGTGTTTGCGGAGCGTCTGGCCCGATTCGACGGCCCGCGCGAGCAGATCATTCAAGCCTATCGGATCGCCTTGGGCCGACAACCTCGGGCCGAAGAGTGCGAACTAGTGGAGGACTTCCTCCGACGCGAACCGAGTCGTGATCGTCTGAACGATTTTTGTCTGACGATTTTCAATTTGAACGAGTTCATTTACGTTGATTGAGGTAGAGCGCGGGGGTTTAGGAATCTGCCGATATCGCGGCTCTGCCGAGAAGTGTCACTTCTTACGAAAGCAACGTTCAATTCCACGGCGACGTTCTGACAAGTTTGTTCGGACGTTTCGCGTTGACGCGACAGGCGAAAAATTCCGGTTTTGCGATTTGACACGTCTTTTCACCTGACCTACGGTTGAAGCGTGAGTGGTTCACGGAGGAACAAGCAACCATTCACGTGTCGCCCCACCTTGGTCCGCTCAACCAGGGGCCGGAACAAAAAGATTTCATCCGCGGGCAAACGCCAGGGGAAGATGACCGTCGGGGGCCTGCGGGGAGTGAAAGACGCCTCGCCCCACGAAGAGTTTGGATCCGGAAACGTTCGAGGGCCTTATGTTTCGCCATCTGATCCGACACGCCGTCGATTTCGTGAAGCGAGAAGACGGCCCGACCGCCGTGGAGTATGCGGTCATGTTAGCGCTGATTGTCGTGGTGTGCATCACGGCGATCACGACGCTCGGGAACAACGCCAACGCCACGTTCGCCAACGTGGCCCTGAACACGGCCGCCTCGTAAACCGGTCGATTTGTGTTCTTGTCCTTTTCACTTACTTTGGGAGATTGACATGCGACTGATGAAGAACGTGGTTAACTTCCTGAAACGAGAAGACGGCCCGACCGCGGTCGAATACGCCGTCATGCTGGCTCTGATCGTGGTCGTGTGCATCGCGGCCATCACCACCCTCGGCCAGAACGCCAACAGCACCTTCACCACCGTGGGCAACGCCGTCGGTTCGTCGAGCTAAATGGGCCTCGCGACGGCTGCCACGGTCGGGCGACCGTCCTCGATCAACCAGGGGTGGGCCGGGACCCGATTCGCCGCGGGCTCGGCTCACCCCGCGTGTGCTTGGACTTGTCGATTCTCAAGTCTCCCGGTCGGGAGGATGCTTTCCATGCCGAATTTGTTAACGACACCTTCGACTGCCTCGCCGCTCACGACGACGGACGATCTGGGAATTGACCGGGCTTTTCTTCTTCAGATGGCCCAGGTCCCTTTTATCGCCGGCTTGTTCGTCGCCTTATCGTGGGTTGTGCATCTCATGTGGAACAAGCTCGCCCCCGGCACGGCCGATCTGGGGCCTGTTCTGATTGTTAGCGCCGCAATGATTCTGGCCGCAGTGATCGACGGCTGGGCGTTCAAGGTTCCCAATTGGTTGACCCTTTCGTTGGTTGTCAGCGGCTGGGGTCTGGGGATCGGCCACGACCTCGGACTCGACATTGACGCC
>CAKZUU010000420.1 GCA_937922175.1 uncultured Gemmataceae bacterium | reverse complement strand
GATCGTTCCTGCTCACAATCCTTCGAGCTGACGGATCTGGTCACGAATCCGGGCCGCTTCCTCGTAGGCCTCTTGCAAGACGGCCGATTGCAACTGCCGACGCAACCGCGCTAATTCCGACTGTTGCTGCCGAGCTTGTGGCAATCGCCGCGGCGTCTTCCCGCAATGCCTCGTCTCCCCGTGCAGATTCTCCAACAGCGGGTTCAACTCCTCCGCAAACACCTCGTAATCATGCGGGCATCCTAACCGTGTCGATTTACGAAAATCGATCAACCTCAAGCCACAATGCGGACACTCCCTCGTGTTCAATTCCGCCGTCTCTTCATCGTCATCTGTCGTCGCTGGGCTGGGGGATTTCTTCCCCATCGGCGACTCATAGAGGTATTCATGCGCACACTGCTCACATAAGTGGTGTTCCTCAAATTGTTCCTCACCCAAGATTTCCGTAATGTGCAGTGTTGCCTGCTTGTGACATCGATTGCACTTTCTCATCGCCGCCTACCCCGGCCAGTCCTTCGCATCTCGCCTGCTTTTGTCTTGATTCTAACAGGGGTATTTACCCTGTCAATCGCTCTGGAAGGCCCATCGTCTCGCCCCTTCCTATTTTGAATCGATCCGTCAACCGGCCAGCGAAATGCTTGTTAGGTCTCGCGGACGAGGATATATCTGTCCACATCCGACGCCACCAAGCCAGCGGAGGACACTCTCCCGACGATCGGTTGTCCCGCACGCCCGTTTTGAGCCATCCCATGTCTTCTGTCACCAAACGTCTCGCGCTCTTCCTATTCCTGGCATTGGCGGGGCTTATCGGCTGGCTTTGGTGGCAAGTGGAGGAGCCGACCAGGGGCCACCACCCGCTCCCGGTTCCCGGAGGAGATCAGGAAATCGCCTGGTTTCATACGGCGACCAACCAGAACACCTGGGAGCGCTTCGTGTCCGGCATCCATTATGCAGCCCGGATCAAGCCCGATCTGGAGGTCAACGACTCCCAGGCCTTCCCCGAAATGACGGCCAGCACTCCTGAAGTGGTGTTGTCCCGGCGCGGATTTCCAGGTCGTCTCCACATCCGATGGTACAAGCAGAGCGGTCAGGCGGGTATCGGCGATTGGGTTCACGCTCTCTCGCAACGTGAGCCGGCCCCGTTGGCCATCGTCGGAGGCGGATCAAGCGACCGAGCGATGGAGTTGGCTCAAACATTGGCCCGGCAGAATTCCTGGCGCGGCTCTCCACCTCTGTTGCTCCTCACCACCGCCACCGCCGACAAACTTCTCGCTCCCGACGGAGATTTCCGTGAACTCGAGCTGATGCGAGTTTATCTGAATCGCACCTTCCGTTTCTGTTTCACCAACCGCCAGATGGCCCGGGCGGTCGTCGATTTCGTTTGGCACAGACCGGAGTTGCGCCCAAGTCGTCCGCTCTGGGTGATCGGCTCGGCTTTCGCCGCTCGGTCTGTTTGGGAGGCGTTTGTTCCTCTCCTTTCGTTGGCACGCGATTCGTTCCCGGCTGAGGTATTTCGCGTCCAATGGAATGATGACCCCTATTCCGTCGATTTGGCCAACCAATTCGGCTACGTCCTGATGATGCCGTCCCTGGACGACGAACTTCCGACGTTTCCCTGGGTTGGCCAACTCACGACTCGCGCCCGCCTCGACATCGCCTCGAGTATTGGAGGTTTCCTCCGTCCCAATCGCTCCGAAGATCAGGCCGTTCACCGATTGGCTCGGGGCGACGCCTTCCACATGCCGATTCCACAAGAACCGTTCCAACGCTCGCTCTTAGTCCTGCCGGCTTCGCCCCAGCCGGCGCGGCGTCTGCTGGCCGCCTTGAACGCCGCCTCGCCCAGTCTGGGACGACACATTGTGGCCGTCTCGGGCGATTCGATCTCCCTCAATCATGTCTATCGCGATGGCCCGCTGAACTGGAATGTCCGCATGGTGCCCGTTCCTCTGGTTTTTTTCGCCCACCAGAATCCCGTCGCCTGGGATGATCCCGCCGACGACTCCGCGCTTCATTCCATCCGTTTGGATCCGCCAACCAGCACCGACGAAGTTCTCCTCTTCGCCGATCTCATCCGTGTCCTGGTCAGCTCGCTCTTCCCGTCGGACCTCTCCGGCTCCGCTCCTCCCCATCTGCTGACCCGACCAGAGGAACTCGCGCAGCGACTTCGTTCGATCGATCCGCCGTTTTTCGACGAAGATGGCAATCGCCGCGTCGGCAGCGGAGAGTTCGTCATTTACCTGAGACCAAGACTGCCGGACGACCCCGTCCGACCTCTCGCCTTCCTCGAAGTTTGGACACATCGGCACGACGGTTGGCATCTGGTTCGGCCGCCGTTGGAACTCCATGATCACTGAGCTTTTGGTCGTTCACCGGCCAAACGCGGGACCAGATGACCGCGAGCCGATTCGGTGTGCCAACTTTTCCGGGTCGCTCGTTCGTCTTAAATTTGTCGGAAACCCTTCAATTCTCATCGCCGAGGAAAACGTCATGCGGAAGTGGCATTGGTGTCTGGCTGTTGCCGCGTTCGGCGGCTTGGTCGTCGTTCTGTCCGGACTACCACGGAACACCCGGGCGGAACCGAAAACGGATGATGTGACCGGCGTCACGCCGCCTCGGGCGACGCTGCCGATCAAGACAGTGGTGTTGTTCTCCAGCGGGGTGGGATATTTTGAACGCCGCGGCACCATCGACGGCGATGCTCGGGTCGATCTCACCTTCCA
>CAKZUU010000419.1 GCA_937922175.1 uncultured Gemmataceae bacterium | reverse complement strand
TAGCTTCCATAGATGGGAGCCTGCCGAACGCTGTTCCCGGTTGAGACGATCGAGATAACGGTCGATGCCCTCGACCATCTGGGCGGCGAAATCCGAAGGCGAGACGAGAAGCTCGGTCCCGGGCAGCACCTCTTGCGCTGGTGACGCCACGGTCGTCCACACCCACGCGATGATCGAGAGAGCACAAACAGGACCAGTAATTCGCTGAGCTGCACTGCGAGAAAGGGGGTCAAACATGGTCATCTCAGCCGAAAAACAAAGGTGCAAAACGGGAAAACTTCTCCAGTCCGACAATCAAGGATCGCATTGAACGTCGTCGATCACCGGACGGTCAATCGGGGCTCTGGCAGTGGTTGAGGAAATCAGCCCATCAGCTCATGGATCGGTTCGGCGTCGGCCAGAGGCAATGATTGGCCGTCCGGACCGGGGATCCGACGATTCGGATCGAAGCCATGCAACGCGAACACCGTGGCGGCCAGCTCCGCTGGAGTCACGGGCCGATCGACAGGTTCGCCGGCCCAGGCATCCGATCGACCGATCACCTGACCTCCCCGGATCCCACCTCCGGCGAGTATCACCGACCAGCATCCGGTCCAGTGATCCCGACCACCCCGGGGATTCAGACGCGGAGTGCGACCGAATTCGCCCATCGCCAGCACCAAGGTGTGGTCGAGTAGTCCTCGTTGGTCGAGATCGTCGATTAACGTGCTGAAGGCCTGATCGAACATCGGACACAGCGTCGATCGGTAATCGTCCAACGTTGTGGCCAACGACCCGCCATCTGCGTGGCAGTCCCAGGTGACCGCGTCAAACACGGTGTCAAACATGTTCACGGTGACGAAGCGAATTCCGGACTCGACCAACCGTCGCGCCCGACAGCACGACTCGCCGAAGGGATGCCGCCCGTAACGATCACGAAGTGTGGTCGATTCCCGCTCCAGGTTCAGCGCGGCACGAAAACGAGAATCCGCTCGCAGCGCGGCGGCGTCGCGCGGTTCCCAGGCAAAACCCAGATGACCAGCCGTCTGACCATGACCGTACGCGACCCCCGTATCGACGATCGCCCCGGGAATCACAGCCCAGGAAGCGGAAGCCAGCGGAGGTTGCAAATATCCCAGAACAGCGGCCACATGGGGCGGCTCCCATTCATGTGACCCGAGCCGTCCCGTCTGCAATAAACGTTGGCCGGTTTCGTGAATCGGTGCTGCGTCATGGTGCATGGTTCGGATCAGGGCGATTCGATCCATGATGCGGGCGGTTCGAGGCAGGTGCTCGCTCAACAAAACACCCGGAAGGCGAGTTTTCGTGACGCCCCACGGTCCGCGGATCCAGCTCGGCGCATCCGGTTTGGGATCGAACGTCTCCAATTGGCTGGGTCCTCCCGTCAGAAACAGCATGATGCAGTTTCGCGACGCCATCGAGGACGCCGCCTGAGTCATCGAGCTGCCGGCGGTGAAATAGCTGACGATTCCCGACGTTGCCCTCAGAAACATTCGTCGCGTGAGTTGAGTGTCACTGGCCGTCGCTCGCATCGCAGCACCCCGTGAGATCAAAAGCATCGTTCGGCATCGTTATCCTAACGGCGCGCCCGCCAGATTCAACGAAAAACCTCCCCTCAACCGACACGCTCCGCCGAGTCATCGCGAGGGTTCTTCGGAGGAGGCTTTTTCTTTGTCGAGGAGACGTTTCGGCAGGTCAACGTTTGTGAACCGCAGACGGGGCAGGGGCGTGATTCCATCGCCTGCCTTTCGTATATCGAACGCATCAAAGGTCTGGTCCAGGAGAACCCGCAAGCTTGACAGTGCACGAGGGAGCAATTCATCAGGCATCCTTTCCCGAGAGAACAGCACCATGAACACGAACTACCGCTTCACCTTCGGACCTTGGAATATCAGCACGGGAGCCGATCCTTTCGGCCCACCGATCCGACCTGAATTGAGCGTTGCCCAGAAGCTGCGAGAGTACAAAAAGCTGGGATTCGACGGCATCCAACTCCACGATGACGATGTCGTGCCTGCGGATTGGTCGCCGGAGCAGACGCGGCGTGGCGTCGCCGAGTTCAAGAAAATGCTCGACGACGAGGGGCTGTTTGCCGAGTTTATCGCTCCGAGGTTGTGGGAGGATCCGCGGACCGCCGACGGGGCTTATACCGCCAACAGCGAGTCCGACCGTCGTTATGCCCTCGATCGATCCAGACGCGCCATCGACATTGCCAACATGCTCGGAACCCGAGACATCGTCTTGTGGTTGGCGCGTGAGGGAACCTACATCCGTGAAGCGAAGGATCCCGTGGTGGCGGTGCAACGCATCCTCGATGCGGTCAACGCCCTGTTGGCGTATGATCCGACGATCCGTCTGCTGGGCGAAATGAAGCCCAACGAGCCGATGGACCAGGCGTATCTTCCGACTCCCGCTCATTTCCTCGCCCTATGTTACCGAACGGCGGACCCCAGTCGTTGCGGCGTGCTGATTGAGTCGGCTCATTCCATCCTCGCCGGTTTGGATCCCTCGGATGACATGGCCTACGCCCTGTGGCATGGCAAACTTTGGAGCGTGCATCTCAACGACCAGAACGGATTGAAATACGACCAGGATAAATCTTTTGGATCGGTTGATCTTCGGCGTGCCTTTAACACCGTCTGGGTCCTCGAACGGGCGGGTTACTCCGGTTGCGTGGGTTTGGATGTCAAATCGATGCGAACGACCAGGCCCGAGCATCAAACGAAGCATCTAGCGAACAGCCGGGCCATCTTCCTGCGACTTGTCGAAGTCGCGCGTCGGTTGGACGTTCAAACCGTGGAACGCTGTCGGGCCGAGCGGGATTATGAGGCGTTGGAGATGTACGTCCTCGACTGCCTCATGGGCCGCGTTTGATGCGATGCCGCGTTCGACCTGGCGAAACTGACATGCCGTCGCGACGCTTTCAGTAATGTGGGGGTGGCAAATTGGAAAAACCGCGGAAGCCCCGACCCACCGTCACATCCCAGATGGCGACGGGAACTCCGTGGTCTTGATAAACGATCTGACGGGTCGGCTCGATTCGCTCGAATGCCTCGACGATCTGCGGCGGCACTCGGCCGACATCGACGAAGATGATGGTGGCTCCACGGAATGGTTCCGGATCCGACACGGGATTTGGTCGCCATAGATCAAATTGACTTTGTCGGTCCCACAGGGCGGAGCCCACGCTGTACACCGTCGGCCGACCGCGGCAATAAAACGCCAACTCACTTGCCGTCGTCCAGCGTGAGGCAGCGATGATCGGTTCCTCCCCGCGATCGTGAAGCTCGGCCCGTAAGGCATCGATCTGCCCTGCCAAGAACGACCAACCGCTCAATCGACTGGTGGGATCGACCTTTCGTATGAGCAAATCATCGGGGTGACGTCCAGGTCCGATGATCGCCGCCAACCAAGGGCGAATCAGGGGGGCCGCATGCAAAATTCCAACAGCGAACATGCCCGTGATGAACGTCGCGGCAAGGTAGGGTAAGGCCCAACGTCGACGGGTCGCCGACGCCATCCATTCCTGTAACAGGGGGAAGACGAGAAGCAGACCTGAGATATAGGCGGTGATGGGCCAATTCGGTTGCACTTTCGTCCAAAAACTGAACAGCGCAAAGAGGGCAAATTGGGGCACCGAAAAGTACCAAAGGAACAACCGCGAATTGTCGGTTTCTTTGGTGGGTCGGTATCGCCAAATGGCGGCAGCCCAGAGGACAAACCAGAACCCGAGCAGGACGCCCCATTGCGCGCCCAGAAACGCGATCGGCCCTGTCCAGAGCCAGGATGATGGCACCCCAAGGCCCGCTTGAGTTTCGACGTGGCGCCAAGAGACCCAATGATGGCGGAAGTTCCACACGACAATCGGCAGGGTGAAAACGCCGGCAGTCACGGACATGATCCAAAAGCCTGGCTGGCGTAATTGCGGCCGACGCGCGGGACTCGCCAGAAGGAATATCCCGGCGCTGAAAACCCAAAGCACCATCGTGTACTTTGCCAAAATTCCACAGCCCACCACGATGCCCAACAGCGGCCAAGCCCATCGTTTTCGGCCGATCAGCGCGGCGTGTCCGAGAACCAAAGCGAGAGCCCAAGAACAAGTGTACGGTGCGTCGATTGTCATCAGGGTCCGGCCCACGGACACCGGTGGGAGCGTCAGTGCAGCGGCGACGGCCGCCGTCCCCCAATCATCTCGGCCGAAAACCTGGACGGTCAGAGTATGGAGGGCCAAGAGTAAAACGCTGCCGCAAATCACTGCGGGAACCCGAACGGCCCAAGCGTCCGAGCCGATCCATGTTTGAGATATGTCACC
>CAKZUU010000418.1 GCA_937922175.1 uncultured Gemmataceae bacterium | reverse complement strand
CGACACCGCAACACATCTCACGATTCATCAAGAAACCTCCGGAGAAGTTCAATATCTCGTCGGCGCGAACGATTCACGAAAACGACGCGAGTGGCCATCGTGCGGCCGATCGAGATTTCGACAATCGGGGCGATTCCAGGGCGTTTCGGAGGTCGGGTCAATTGGGCGGCGGATACCCCCAAGCCGATCCGCTCCGAACAGCCGACAGGAGCGTAGGGCAGCTGGCGTGCCAGCCTGTGACGAGTCTGGCGGCGAGAATTACCAAAGGCAATGTATGCGGGAATTTATATCGAATGAAATTTTATTCTTTAGTCATCTCTCGTTGAACGTTCTGCCTAAATTTGAAGCAGCACCGCATTATTTTCAAACAGTTGTGATGAAGCAAAGGGGGGGTCGACGTCACCCATCGACACCCCCTGAGGTTCATTTCACAAGAAGATCGCTATTCCTTGCCGAGAATTTCATCGGCGAGGGCATTTGCATCGTAAATTTTACGCAGTGCCTCGATGATGGCAGCGGAGTGAACGGAGACGGCCCGGGCAACCGTCTCGTCGTAAATGAAATCCAATACAAGGGATTGGATGTTCCCATCGAAGATCAATCCCACAACTTCGGCGTTGGCGTTGATGACGGGGCTTCCTGAGTTCCCGCCGATAATGTCAGCCGTGCAGACGAAATTGAACGGCGTGTTCAGGTCGAGTCGCTCCTTGGCTTTGACCCAGCTTTCGGGCAGGTCAAAGGGAGGTCGGTTGTTCATTTGCTGCGCCCGCTCGAAGATGCCGCCCAGGACGGTCTGATGCGGTACGGATCGGCCGTTTTCCTGATATCCTTTCACCTCGCCGTAGGACAAGCGAAGAGTGAAAGTCGCGTCCGGGTAGACCGAATCGCCGTCTAAAGCGTATTTCGCCTTGGCAATCTGGGCGTGAGCCTGGCGTTTGACCTCATCCACTTCGGACTCTTGAATTTTGCGAACGCGACGAGCCTCGTCGTCCACCAGTCGAGCCAAGGCGATCATCGGGTCATCGCAGGCATCGACCGCCTGTTTGCCGCCCTCGTACAACTTCCGTCGAAGCGCGACATCAGCTAAGCCCGAACCGAGAACGAGTTCGGCGGCTCGTTCGCGGGGCGATTTGCCCGCGAGCACCTTCTTGACCAGGGGGTGTTCGACACCAAATGTCTCCGCGAACAAGCGAAGACTGTCAGCCATTTTGACGATTTCCAGATCGGGGTAGATCGGCTCCTCGGAGAAAAGGTCGAGTTCGAGCGAGGGCAGGTTGGTATCAGCGAATTCCCGCAGACGCTCGCCCGAGGGTTTGGTCTTTTCCTCGGCGGCACGAAGCAGAGTCCGCGCGATGCGGAAATGAGCCGCGTCCAACGCCGCTCCGGCTTCGAGCAACAGGAATTCTTTGGCGATTTCGCGTCGTTTCCGTTCCGCTTCAGCGATGCGATCCCACGCGTCCGCGGCGTCCGCAAGGCGCGTCTCGCGCACGACCGCTTCCCGAAGGCGTTTTTCCTCGGCGATTTTTCGCGCCATCAGTTGCGGATTCAACAAGCCTTCCAAACCGCCGTCTCGAGCCTTGCGACTGTTTTGCACCCCAAAAAGGTCGTCCTTGGCTCGGCGTGCGTTCTCTTCACTCCGTTGGCTCCACGCGGTTAGGGCCACCTCGCGGCGATAGAGCCGTTGCAGCAAGAAGGGGTAGCCGAAATCGCGCAGGTACTCGAGTTCCGCCAAGGTGTTCTGCCGATTCGTGCGACCTGGATGCCCTGAGACGAACACAAGTTCGCCTTCTTTGGCCCCGGCCGGGCTCCACTTCAGATAGTGATCGACCTTCACGGGCTGATCGTTTTCATAAACGCGGAAGAAAGCGACATCCAGGCAATAACGAGGATATTCAAAGTTGTCGGGATCCCCGCCGAAAAACGCTGCCTGCTGCTCCGGAGCAAAGACAAGGCGCACATCGGTGTAGCGTTTGAACTGGTACAGGTGATATTGTCCCCCCTGATACAACGTGATGACGTTGCACCGCAGTTGGGTTTTCTTTTCGGCCGCCTGCTCGATTTCAGCAATGATTTTGCGCCGAGCGGCAAACGCCTCGGCCGCGGACATGCTGGGCTTGACAGCTGAATTCACCTGCTCGGTCACATCTTCGATCGCTTGCAAGACATTCAGTTCCAACGCGACACATTTGAGTTCGTCGGCCAGGGTGCGGGCATGGAAGCCGTCGCGAAGGTAGTTCTTCTTTTCGGTGCTGAGTTTTTGAATCGCGTCGGCAGCGACGTGATGATTCGTCATGACCAGGCCGTTGGGGGAGACAAAGGAGCCTGATCCGCCACTGTTGAATCGGACCGACGATTTCATGACATGATCGAACCAGGCTTGATCCTTCTCGAAGCCGTAACGCTCTTTGAGCAGTTTTCGGGGGGGGTTGTTGAACAGCCACATACCCTCGCCGGGCCACGCCTTGGGGATCATGAAGCAAACTCCCGCCACCACGACGGTCACGGCCGTCGTCAGTCGTGTCAATGGGAACATGGGATCGTCTCTCCTTGGAGCGAGATGGGCCGATCAATGTATATGGGAGTCTACGAAACCGCGATCCCGTGGGGGAGGGGGAGATACGAGTTGGACCATCGTCCTCTCCAGGGACTCAGCCGCTCACCTCACGCCATCGACCCCGTTCCAACGGGTGCAACTGCGATTCATTCAGACCTAGTTCTTTTGCCCGTTGGATACTCTGCGCGGCTTGTTCGGTTCTCCCGGACGCTTGCTGAACCAGGGCCAGGTGGAACCTGCGAACGGCGGTCTCCTGAACGTTGACGGCCTCTTGCAGATCGGCCATAGCCTTCTCGAGATTTCCGGCAGCCCAGTGCGCCATCCCCCGGGTATCCAATAAGGCCGGCTGTGGGCCTACTTGATCGATGGCCGCATTCACCAACCGCAACGCTCGCTCGCTTTGTCCGCGCCACGACAGAAGAACAGCGAGATTGTTTAACGCAGCGACATGAGTTGGCTCGCGGCTGAGGATTTGATCGTAAATCCGCTCCGCCTCGGAGGGGTCGCCTCGTTGTTCCTGAAAGTCCGCCCATGCCATCCATGCCGCGGACGAATCGGGGTGCCGGCGAACAGCGTTGTTGATCCAAGTCGCGACGCGCTGGGTCGAGGAAGGGTCCAATTGGGATGACCGCACCAACGCCGAGGCAATAACGGCAACGATCTCCGGATCGGCCTCGGCACAGGTTGTTTCGCACAACTTCAGGGCTTCCTCGATGCGACCTTGAATCGCGTGGAATCGGGCCAAGGGCCAATCGGCAGCAGCCCCGACAGCGCCCTTTCGCACGCGGTAACGCAGATAGGCTTGCTCGGCATCGCGCCATTGTCCGAGTTCTTCAAGCAATCGGCCCGCCGCCAGAATCTGTTGCAGGTCGGAGGTGCCCACGATCCTTTGGCGCAACAAGGTCCGGGCCTCTTCGA
>CAKZUU010000417.1 GCA_937922175.1 uncultured Gemmataceae bacterium | reverse complement strand
TCACCCGGAAGTTCACCGATTTGTGCTTTGATTCCGTCGTCGGCGTGACACTACCTTGGATCGTGTCCAATTGGCATGCGAATCTCAGTCTCTGCGAAGATTTACCGCGACCCTTCGGCGATATCAACTTTGTGCTGCGGGCCAAACGGGCTTCGGCGAGTTGGGGCATGAGTTTCTGCAATCACGAACCTCGGCTCCTATGGCATCGGCTCGACCGCCTGCTCAAACAATGGAACCAGCACCGCCACCACCTCCTCAACGATTTGATTCTGCTACGCTTGCGAACGGCTCGGACGACCGAAAAGGGGCAAGAGCGGCTGCGGCGGATTGAATCCGCTGGAGCCCGGATTCTTTATCTCGAAAACCAACAATTCGTCGAATTAGCGGCGTATCAGTCGATGCTGACCGAAGCACACGAAGGCAATCTAACATTCCCCGATGGCCAACTAATCGACGAAACCGTTTTCACGACCTGGGCACAAAAGCATTTATCTCCCTCGGTCAAAGAGTTTGTGGATGCGTTATTCGGTCCCCCCGATTCCACGGAGAAAGTCCCGACGGTGTCCTCGTCGAATCGTACCCGGAGCACGCTTTGAGTGGCAAACACAATCCGGAAAAGACAGACCCGGATCATCTCATTTATGCCGGGCTGCTGGGTTTTGCCGCCATCGCCGTGATTGAACTCGTCGACACGACGGCATGGAGCGATGAGCTGTGGCTTGGATTTGTCTTCTTCGCCTTGTCAATTCCCCTCGTTGTTGTCGGGTGGTCCGAGGCACACTCCCGACGACAAGGCAAGGCGGCAGCTCTCGAATGGCGGCCGATGGTGGGGTTGCTCGGCGGCGTCTTGGTGACAGCGGGTTTTGTGGCGGTTCTGGCTCACTTGTCCTCCCGTTTGGCGATCGCCTTTCTCTCGATGAGTGCGATCCTGTTTTTTCTGAATCGACGGCGCTGAAGGGCCTTTCGATCGCGGGCAGGGGCCAGCTTCTCTTGCTCAACAGGAGTCGGACATGCGTTCTTTGCTGATGACCGTTGCCGTGTTCGGCGGGGTTTGCCGGATCGGGGAACGTGCCGGTGCGGCGGATCGGCCTCACGCCCCAGTGGTCGGCGAATGGCAGCCGCTCTTCAACGGGCGCGATCTCGATGGCTGGATTCCCAAGATCAAAGGGTTTCCATTGGGCGAGAATCACCTCCGGACGTTTCGAGTGGAAGATGGCCTGTTAAAGGTCTGTTACGACGATTATTCGCAGTTCGATGGAAAATTCGGACATCTGTTTTACAAAGAGAAGTTTTCCCATTACATTCTGCGAGTCGAATATCGTTTCGTTGGCCATCAAGTGAAAGGGGGACCGGGCTGGGCGGTGCGCAATAGCGGTGTCATGTTCCACTGCCAGTCCCCCGAGTCGATGCGACTAGATCAAAATTTCCCTGTCTCGGTCGAGGCGCAACTGCTGGGCGGGCTGGGGCAAGGGGAACGCCCGACCCTGGCCGTCTGCACGCCGGGCACCCATATTGTGATGAACGGTCAACTCGTGACTCAACATTGCACGCGCTCCAAGGCAAAGACCTATCACGGCGACGGATGGGTGACGGCCGAGATCGAAGTTCAAGGTTCGGGCAAGGTTCGCCATCTCATCGACGGTGAAACGGTGATCGAATACGAACAATGCCAACTGGATCCCAACGATCCGGATGGAGCGAAATTCATCAAGGAGAGAGACGGAAAACGGCTGATCGAGGAAGGTTGGATCGCCTTGCAAGCAGAGAGCCACCCGATCGAATTTCGGAAGGTGGAAATCAAGATTTTGAAAAAGTAGCCGACTCAATCGAGAAACAAGGAGCGGCGCCACGATTTCTTCAAGGTGGCGAGGTCGGCATCGATCCACACTCGTTCGCCGCTGCCAACGACTCGCAACCTCGGTTCGGAGATCGTTCGACCGATACGGTGCAGCGGCAGCCCATCGAAGATCGTCTCGATGGCTGATGCCGACTCGGGACGAACCTCGATGAGGAAACGTGTCGGACTCTCGCTGAACAGCCGGACGAAATCGTTGGACGCTTCGATGGCAGGCAGCGAATCCAATTCGAGGCCGATCATTCCCGCCAAGGCCATCTCAGCCGCTGCCACGGCCAGCCCCCCCTCGCTGAGATCGTGGCAGGAGCGAACCAATCCCTGAGTGATCGCAGCGTGGACGGCGCGGAAAAGAATCGGTGCGAGCCGACGATTGACGTGAGGCACCTTCCCTCCGCGTTGACCCAACAAGCGATAGACCTCGGATCCTCCCATTTCCTCGCGCGTCTCGCCGACGAGATACAGCCAATTGCCCGTCTCTTTCAGGTCGGCGGTCACGCACTGCCGCACATCGTGAACCAGACCCAAGGCGGAAATGAGCAAGGTGGGCGGGATCACAATGTGACGATCGGCACTGCGAAATTCATTGTTCAGGCTGTCCTTTCCGGAGATGAACGGCGTTTCAAAGGCGACGGCAATGTCGCGGCAGGCCTCGGCGGCCTCGACCAAAGAGCCGAGCGTCTCGGGCCGATCGGTGTTGCCCCAGCAGAAGTTGTCGAGGAGAGCGACGCGGCGGGGGTCTGCGCCCACGGCCACCACATTGCGAACGGCCTCGTCGATGGTGGCGGCTGCCATGGCATATGGGTCCAAGTCGCCGTAGCGCGGATTGATGCCGCAGCCCAAAGCGATCCCGCGGAAGGATCCGAGCACCGGAGTGATGACCGCCGCATCGCCCGGACCATCGTCCCACGCTCCGACCAACGGTTTGATGACCGTCCCCCCTTGCACTTCGTGATCGTACTGTCGGACAATTTCCTCTTTCGAGCAGATGTTGGGCGTTGCGAGCAACCGGACAAGCAGGTCGGTGCCATCGAATGCGTCTGTCATCGGCGGCGGATCGGGGTGGAGAGGCGCGGGCCGCTTGGCGACGGCGGTGCGAACGATTTCGGGCCGACCGTGGTGCAGAAATTCCATCGAAAGGTCGGCGACCTGATGCCCTTGGTAGGTGAGTTTGAGTCGGCCCGTGTTCTCGAATCGCCCCAGCACGGCGGCTTCTACATCCTCGCTTTCACAAAGCTGCTGTAGCTCCTCCCAACGCTCCGGAGGCACGGCGAGAATCATCCGCTCTTGGGCCTCACTGATCCAGATTTCGGTGTAGGAGAGACCCGCATATTTCAGCGGAGCCTGCGACAGTTCAACGCAAGCTCCAAGTTCAGATCCCATTTCCCCCACGGCTGAGCTGAAGCCGCCCGCGCCACAGTCGGTAATCGCTCGGAATAAGCGGCGGTCGCGGGCTTGCAGCAAAACATCCAGTAACTTCTTTTCCGTGATCGCATTGCCGATCTGCACGGCACCCCCACTTTCGGATTCCGAGGCCGAGGTTAACTCGAGGGAGGAGAAAGTCGCTCCGTGGATGCCGTCACGTCCCGTGCGCCCCCCGACCGTGACAATCAGATCCCCCGCCTGCGGGCGTTTCTCCACCTTATCGACCGGAAGCAGTCCGACGGTGCCACAATAAACGAGTGGGTTTCCCAAATATCGCTCATCGAACACCACAGCCCCGTTGACGGTCGGGATGCCCATGCGATTGCCGTAATCCCGAACTCCCTGCACGACGCCGGCCATAATTTGCCTCGGGTGCAACACGCCCGGGGGCGGATTTTCGGGAGGGTAGGTCGGTGGAGCGAAACAAAAAACGTCGGTGTTGGCGATTGGTTTGGCACCTAAGCCGGTGCCCAGGACGTCGCGAATGACGCCGCCCAAACCGGTGTTCGCTCCGCCGTAGGGTTCGATGGCCGATGGGTGATTATGCGTCTCGACCTTGAAACAAACATGGTACTGCTCGTCGAAGCGGACCACCCCTGCATTGTCCACGAAGACGCTGACACACCCATCATCCAGGCCCTGACGCTCTCGGATCTGTCGCGTCGCCTCGAAAATCGTCTCTTTGAGGAGACCCCGGATGCGGCGAGTTCGACCCGATGAGTCGGTAAAATCAATCGGTCCTTTCAACGTCTTGTGCGAGCAATGTTCGGACCAGGTTTGCGCGATCGTTTCCAACTCGACGTCAGTGGGTTCACGCCCCAACTCGCGGTAGTGGCATTGGATGGCTCGCATCTCCTCCAAGTTCAGTGCGAGCTGACCCTCACGACTCAAGCGCAAGAGTTCCTCGTCCGAGGCCTCGCGCAGCGGGACGGTGATGCGCTGAAACGTGTACGAGCGACCGAGGGTCAGATGTTCTGCGTTCACGGGCCCCACAACACACTGTTCGATGGCCTCGTTCGCGACGACTCGCTTGACCGCATCCAAAGATTCCAAGGTACGTAGCTGATAGCGGCGATAGGTTCGGACGGCATCCACCGCAAAGTCGAGTCGCCGGGCCATTTCCAGAACACTCTGGGCCGTCGGATCCATCACCCCGGGCTTGAGCAACACGGTGAGCATCGGGATATCTGAGGGAATCGGCTCGTTGAGGGAGCCGACCGTGGCTTCTTCGACAAGAGGATCGACCAACAGGAGTTCGGAGAGGGAACGAATCGAATCGATCGAAGCGGGGCCTTCGAGAAGATAGCCACGGGACGATCCAGCGAAGACGTTGGCGCCGTCGTCTCGATGGGTCAACAGGTGATAATGAGTCAGGGCTTCATCCAGTTGAGGATCGCGTCCTTTGGGGCGAATTTCAACTTCCCAGATCATCGCGGATGCCTTTTGCCTCTGACAGGAGACGAAAGAGGGTCGGTCGGTCACCGTTCTCCAAGGCCAAACGGTACTCATCGAGCCGTGCCTGCAACTGTTTTACGACCATGGCGAGCCGCGGCGCGTTGTCCAGCAAGATGGTGGCCCAGAGGGCAGGATCACCCGAGGCGAGCCGCGTGGTGTCTCGGAAGCCGTTCGCCACGTAGGCGGACCAATCGTTGGGTAGCAGACCCGCGAGGGCCGATGCCAGTAAATGGGGCAGATGGCTCGTCGTCGCCAGCACTCGATCGTGGAGCTCCGGCGATAGGGTCTGCACCCGCCCTCCGAGAACTTGCCAGAACTCTTTCACGCGAGAGGTTGCCTCGGAAGGAGTCCGCGGGGTGGGGGTGAGAAGGACCAATCGACCGTCAAACAGATCCGCCCGCGCCGACTCTGGCCCCTGTTTTTCGGAACCGCACAGCGGATGAGACCCCACGAACAAACAGTGTGGTGGAAGCGCCGATTCAACGGCTCGGACGATGCTTTCCTTGGTGCTTCCCGTGTCAGTCATGACGGTGCCGATGGACGCTGCCTCGGCGGCTTGCGCCACGATCGGGGCCACGAGATCCACGGGAGTGCTGATAACGATGATCTGAGCGTTCCGGGCGAGTTCGACCAGATGACTGCAAGCCACGTCGATACATCCGCGGTCGAGGGCACGCTGAAGCACATCAGTGCGAGCATCGAATCCGAGGACGCGCTCGAATCGGCCGCTGCGTCGAGCGGCCAACCCGACCGAGCCGCCCATCAGCCCCACGCCAACGATACCGAGTTGAGCCGCCGCCGTCACGGGTGCCTCCGAATCGAAAGCGGGCATCCGTCGGCTTCAGCCGAGGCGTTTCGAGAAATTCGAGATGGTTCGCCGTCCGACATGAGCATCAAATTCGCCGGCTCACGCCTTGGCCGGCTTGGCTTTTTCCTTATTTTCGACGGCAAATCGTTGCTGCTTTTCTTTGGCCTTGACCGGGTCGGGATCCCAAAGTTCGTCCGGCAACTGGACATATCCGGTCCGAGCGGGGATCGGCAACTCGACGGGTTGCCCCGGCGAGAGGTCGCGCATGGCGCGAACCTTGTCCTGCACTCGCATCAGTCCTTCCAGCAGGGCTTCGGGCCTCGGGGGGCATCCGGGGACATACACGTCGACCGGCACCACCAAATCCACACCTTTGACCACGTTATAGCCGTACTTGTAGTACGGCCCACCGCCACAAGTGCACGCTCCCATCGCAATGACAAATTTCGGGTCGGGCATCTGGTTGTACAACCGACGGACCCGGCTGGCCATCTTGAAGTTGACGGTGCCCGCGACAATCATCAGATCCGCCTGCCTCGGCGTCGCACGAAACGCTCCGGCTCCGAACCGATCCATGTCGTAGCGGCTGGCACCCGTCGCCATCATCTCGATGGCACAACAAGCCAGCCCGAATGTCATTGGCCACAACGACGACTCTCGTGCCCAATTAATGGCCTGTTCCAGCGTCGTTGTGATGACGAACTCCTCGTTCAGATGTCCTTCCAACCAGCCCATGCCACACCCCTCGCCGAAATATCCCCAAGAGAATTCCAAAGCGCGTATCAAGCGGCCCGTGATATCGTTGTTTCTTGTTGACCCAAGGTGCTTTGGATCCAGTTCAAGTCGCCGCGAGCCCACAGGTAAGCAAAACCGACCAGCAAGACGCCGAAGAAAACGAGGATATCCACGAAAGCGATCCAAGCGAAGGAGTCTGCCGCGTCTCGAGCACGCTCAGCGGGAGTCCCGGTTTTCAGGGGCTTCCCCGCCAAGGGAGAGGTTTCTCGGACCGGGGGCATCGGATGGGCTTGGCGTTCGGCATGCGTCCGCAGCGGTCCGGTATGGTCATCGAGAGATTGGACAATTTCCTCCCGTTGAGTCAAGACCGCCCCTTGTTGGAAGACTTGCGAGCCGACGAGCCAAGAGTGAGCCGGCATCATTTCGTCGGTCAGGGCCAAGCGGCGCTCTTTCGGAAGGTTGGGGTCGGCCAGAGTGTTCGCCTTGTTAAAAACCACCGCCCAGGGGAAGAAAAAAACCATCTCCACGTCGAAGATGACGAACAACAAGGCGACAACGTAGAATCGCAAGTCGAACTGAATCCACGCGCTTCCGACGGTCGGCTCACCGCATTCGTAAATCGTCAATTTTTCCGGATCGGGCCGCTTCGGACGCACCAGTTTGCCGATCATCAGGTGGATGAAGATGAAGCCGGCAGCGACCGCGACGAACAAGAGCGAGTAGGCAAGCAGGATCGGCATGGCGTGAATCTCGGAATGTTCCAACACTTACGCAGCGGGAAGGAGAGGTGTTGGCGGCCGACTCGAGTTCTCACGGGTCATAACGGCCGACGCCCCGCGTACCCGGTGTGTAGCTCGTGCCACCAACCGATCTCCGACTCGCCCAACTTCCAGCAGAGGTACACTTCGCGTCCGTCTCTCCAGCACGGGAAATCGACCAGTCCGATCAAGGGATCTTTCAGTTCGACA
>CAKZUU010000416.1 GCA_937922175.1 uncultured Gemmataceae bacterium | reverse complement strand
TCGCCTGACAGCGTTAGTTTGTCGATGCTCAGATGGCACTGCAACAGATGATCTTCGGGATCGTCCGACCAGGGACCACTCGTCGGGAGTGCTGCCTCGACTTGGAACGTAAAACGAGTGGGACCAGAACGGGCCCGGCCGGATTCGATGGAAAGTCGACCATCCCGATATCGTCCCGAAATTTCCACCTCGCTGAGCAACTTGAGGGGCAAGCGGGGATGAACGACTTGGCCACGGTGAAAGTAGAAACGGGCATCGGTCTGCCACGTGGGTCGCGTCCCGGATACATATCGGACGGACATTCGGGCCGACCCTTGACCTTGCACGCCCAAGAGGTGCTTGCGAACCGGCTCAACATGATGGGCGAGCAATTCGAGAGTGGGACGAGTGAGGACGTAATGCGGCAGATCGATCTCGATTTGGGCGGTCGGATTCTTCCGGTCGTAGGTGCCGGACCATCGGAGCATTCCGACAGGTGAGTTTCCCGAACCCTGTATCGTCACGATCGAGGGAGGATCATTGACCAAAGTGACTTGAACACCGTCGAACTCAAGCAAGGGTCGCGAGACACCCCCCTGTCGATCTTCAAAGACGATGCGTCCGTGCCGAACAACGAGTATGGGCGCCGATGGCGAAACGGAATTTGTTTTGGGCCAGTCCGGAAGATTCCATTGACCGTCGGCGTTGCGACGGAGCCTCAGCACGGGTTGGGTTAACTCGATTTTGCGGATCAGAAGTCGGCCAGCCGTGAGTTGTTCCTTATCGTGAAAGACCGTCGCCACCGGGATCACAAGAAACGGGTGAGCCAGGTCGTCACGGAGGTACAATTTGACGTCGTACAGCCAAAGTCCGCCCAACGGACGAAGCCAAGCGGAGCCGATTCTCACTTCGACGTGAGGAAAATCCGAGCGAATCTGGTCGATGACCCGATTCTGGATCGCTTGGGCATTGGTTTGCAAATACACCAAATACGCCAAGGTGCCGACAGCGACAGCGGCGGTGCAGACCAGCGAGCGAAACAGCCACACACGCCAGACCATGCGCTTCCCTGCCAGACGAGGGGTCGATTCGCCGATCGACTGCTTATAGGTGGGGGGGCAAGTTTGGTCAACGGAAATGCGGCATGGGTTCGCCTGTTTGTCGACGTTCAGTAGATCTTCTCAACTCTTTAAAGTCGGGGCATTCTTTCCAAATCACCCCATCCAGCGTCGGCAAGCTAATTTTCTGCCGATTCACGACGAGTTGCTTAAAGAAAAATGGAATCCCCAGTGCTTGACATTGGTCTCGCAGCGATCGGACCCAGTCCAGATCCATCGGTCGGGGCCGACGACCGGATTCCCCACCGACGATCACCCAATCGATCCCCCGGAGGTCAACAGGGCCTAAATCCTCGAGCAACGGTTCGACCGACAAGAAGCGATGGCGTACTGGGGCCTCTCTGAGATGATCGATGCGGATGAGACCATGACGTCGATTCTCGACGCTGACGCCCCACCAGGTGTGGGGCAACTCGGCGGCCCATCGGAAAGGCCCCCCGAGCAGGTCACGCAGCCGCTCCGAACGTTTGGTCAATGTTTGGAACACATGCCAGTCCGCCCGACACATCACTTGGAGCACGCGCTCGATGTAATCGCTTGGAACAGCTTCATGAAACAAATCGCTCATCGAATTCACAAAGATCCGTCGCGACCGTTTCCAGCGTAACGGTTCGTCCAGCTTTTCGGGCACGAGACGAAGGTCAAAACCTTGTTCAAATGGATGCCCCGGAACGCCACGAAATCTCTCAGCAAACGTTTCCGCGTAGCAATAGGCACAACCCGGCGATATTTTGGTGCAACCCCGAATGGGATTCCAGGTGGCGTCCGTCCATTCAATCGCGGAATGATCGCTCATCGCTTCTCCGGGCTTGCGGTCCGACTTTGGGTCGGGGGTGCCATCGTTTTCGGCGTCGAGGGTTCGCCCGCATCGGTCCGATCGGAAACCAACCGAGACGAGGGGTCAGCGAGCCAGGACGATCCCATCCTCCGTTCCAGATTCGATCGCCACTCGGATGAGGTCATTTGGGTCGGCGGCGACCACTTCCAGATGCGCATTTCCCTCTTCGTCCAACCCGCGATTTCTTTGAAGGAATTGGTCCATGAGGCGTCAATGACGTCGGACAATTCAAGCACGGGGCCCAGCATCGCCGCCGTCGACCCGTCGATCAATCGCACACCGTCTTGCCACGCGGTGAGGATAAGGTGGCCCTTGGTCGGCCAACGAATCGAGCGCAGTTCCGCCGCTGGCCAGTGCGCCAATGTCTCGATTTGACCCCGGTGGATTCGGAGTAATGTCGAATTGGGGCCGGGCCGAATCCTGGTCCACAAAAGGTCGGACAGGTCCGACGTCTTCGGCGCTTCCTCGTCCATCGCGACCAGACCATCGGCCTCGGACCACCTGTTCACGGCATACCGCGCGTCCCACATCAGTAGCTCGCGCGAATCTGCCGACCACCGTCCGTCGATCAGGGGAGACGGGCTGGCCCAAAGTCGACGCGGCACGTCGGACCACAGCCAGATTTCCGCTCCCTGCGCCGAGGAAAGGAGCAAATGCATTCCGTCCGGGGCAACGCGCAACAGCCGAACATCTTTGAGGTGGGGAACCTGGATGGACCGGGCGATGTTCGCCTCCAGATCGCAGCGGACGATCACCTCGCCCCCAGCCACAGCGAAGGCTGTTTTCCCGTCCGGGCTGAACGCGAAATCCTCAAAGACCCCGTCCCCCAACAGGAGATCCCCGCCTTTTCCTCCGGTCTCGTCCCATTGTTCCAGGCGGCAGCGGTCGGCACGTCGAACGAGGACGCCGAGGCGACTCGATTGGGGTTGAAAATGGAAGGCGGCGACTTCTTCATGGGACTCGAGAGGAAGAGACGACCAATCGATTCCGGTGTCATGACGCCGACCGATGACGACACTCGGCCGCGGTGCATCGACAAGCAGGGCGAACGACGTTCCCCCGGGTTGAACTTCAACCCGGCGTGCCTCCACTCCGAACGGGATCGAGCGATCAACCGATTCGGGCAACGTCCACAAGCGAGTTCGTCCGGCATCGAGAATGGCCAGACGGCGACCATCAGCGGAAAGGAAGATTTTCTGAACAGGTGATTCCAACGGCATGCTGAAGAGACACACTCCCCTTGACGCCGACCAAATGCGAACAACTCGATCGACACCGGCCGACACGATCGTGTCCTTTCCACCAGCAGCGAGTATCACGCGACCCGGCGGATGGGCCCGAATTGGGGGAAACTCCTCGGTCGTTGATCCACCCCCAGAGGAAACGAAGCGGATCATTCCGTCGTTGCCGGCGACGACAGCCCAATCCGCGGGGGGCGGCCACGCCAACCCAGTCACAGCAACCGTCAAACGCTTAACTTCTTGCCGCCCGTCAGGGCGATCACTGAAGATGACCTCGATTCGACCATCAGAGTGGCCAACTAGAATACGATCGCTCGACGGATGCCAAGCCCAACAACTCGCGGAGCGATCAACCCTCAGCGGTTCGGCACGCAGCGATTTCGAGGCGATGTTGCGACGCAGCAGCCAAAGCGAGTTCCCCTCGCGTTCGGCGCGGATCAAAGCGGTCGAACCGTCCGGCGCGAGGCAGAGAGAGGTCACATCCCTAAGATGCGGCATCCGGACAAGCAATTCACCGCGGCGTTGATCCCACCAACGTAATCCCGATGACGAGATCGCGACCAGATCCGATCCGGATTGAGAAACGCTCAACATTCGAGCCTCATCGACCTCCGGAAGTTGAATCGACTCACTCGAACCGTCGGGTCGAATTCGGAAAAGCTCGCGACGGTTGGTCACCACGAACAAGTCCGATGAGGCACCGTCCATATCCAGGTCGCGACCCGAAGCGGGAGACTCGTAGACCAGCTTCGGCAGACGCCGACTCCACGCCTGGATGTTCGCATTGAGGCACTCTTGCCAGGCAGTTCCATCGGTCCGTTGTTCGACCTCGCTGAGAAGTCGAATCATCTGTCCGACGCCGTGGATGATGTCGCCACGCTCACAGTCTGCCTGAGCAAGTCGCAGACGGAGGCGAAATTCGTTGTCGCGAGGGCCGAATCCAGCATCATCGGATCGAGCGACGTGCGTCGTCAGTACAGGTGCCAGGTGCTTGCGAAACTCGAAAGCGGTTACACCAGCGATACCTCCCAGCGTTACGGCTGAGACCAGGAGAACGCCACGCCGGATCCAGAGGCGATGGCGTTCGCCGGATAGAGTTCGCAGACCTTGGGTGCGGATCGGCGATCCCTCAAGGAATCGGCGCAAATCATCAGCGAGAGCTTCGGCCGTCGGATACCGGTTCGTGGGATCCTTCCGCAAACATTTCAGACAGATGGTCTCCAGATCCACGGGCACGTCGCGGACCAATTGGCGAGGTGGGATCGGTTCCGCTGAGTGCACCTGAAAAAGGGTGTCCATCGGGGTGGCCCCCTGAAAAGGAGGCCGCCCGGTCAGCATTTCGTACAGGATGGCCCCCAGGGCGTAGACATCTGTCGCCGGCCCGATGAGATGGGTTTGCCCTTGCGCTTGTTCCGGTGCCATGTAGCTCGGCGTGCCGACCACATCGCCGCTCGAGGTGTGCCCACTGTGATCCTGCCGATCCAATAACTTCGCCAACCCGAAATCGGTGATTTTGGGCATGAAACGCCGAAAGTCCCATTCCTCGCTTTGGCGGTCGATGTCTTCTTGGAACGAGGAAAACACCTTTCGCCCATGAAGCAAAACGTTCCCCGGTTTCAAATCACGATGTACGATGCCCCGTTGATGAGCGTAATGCATGGCCCGAGCCAAGGCTTCGAGCAATTGTGCCGACGGCCGAGGTGGAATCGGATGGCCATGAATCTGATCCGATAAAGTTCCCCCCTCCACGTATTCCAGGACAAAGTAGAACCGGCCCTCGACCTCTCCGACTTCATAGATCTGGACGATATGCGGATGGCGCAAGCGAGAAATCGCCTCCGCTTCGTCGTGGAAGCGTCCGAGATCTTCAGGGCACGATTCTCGCCCCGAGTGGATCATTTTTAACGCGACCATCCGGTCGTGCGACAATTGCCGAGCCTTATACACCACGCCCATCCCGCCCCGACCCAATTCCCCGAGGATCTCGAACCCGGGAATCACCGGACGTTGGCCAAGTCGGCTCCCTGGCAAGGGCACGACCAACTCTTCGTGAACCGATTCCGCGTCACTTTCCGCCAAGGGATGATTTTTCCCTTCCTCGGGCTGAGGTTCGGAAGCGAGTGACGTCGAGAACGAGCGATCGGGGAAGTCCTTGAATTGATTTAACCGTTCTTGGAGGTTGGGCGGTGTGGCGGACACCTCGAGGGCTGCCAACCGCCAAGCCTCCGCCTGCGGGAAAACAGTGAGATCGAGGAACCGACGCCGGCACTCATCGCACTGATCCAAGTGTGCTTCGGCCGCTTCTTGCATCACCGGGTCCGTTCGACCCCAAATAAGATCCTCGATCTGTTCGACGGACAAACAACGGAGCATACTCACCCCGTGGGAGTTTAGAACTGCTCGTTCCACCGACGCAGTTCGTCTTCCAATTGGTGACCCACGCGATGGATTGCCGCATGCACCGCTAAATCGCTGGTTTGCATCATGGCCGCGACGTCGGATGGAGACAGCCCCTCCAGAACCGATCGATAGAACGCCTCCCACTCGGTGGAGTCCGTGGCCATTCGAATCCGCGGCAAGATAGCACGGCGACGCTGAAAAACCGATTCCTCATCCAAAACACGAAGCAACTCGTCGTGGGCGTCAATCGAAACCAGCAAGCGCACGATAGGCGTTGGCTCCGACTCCCCGTCCCCGACCAGCGCTTCCATGAGTTTGCACCAAGCGGCGTGGGTGACATACTTCAGCCACGGGCGGAAGCGTAGCTCCGGGTCACCAGCCACCCGCCGAAACTCAGCAACGATTAGTTCCAGCATGGCACCCGTAAAGTCCGCCGCCTCTTCCAGAGTCAGACCTGCCCGCTGGGACCACTCCAGCATGACTCGGCCAAAGGTATCGACAAAAGCACCCCACTCGCTCTCGACGAGGAGACGCTGGGGCGGTGGAAGGGGCGGAGCCGGTGCCATCCGGAACACCTTCAGACGACGTTCCCAATCTTCATCTCCAAGCTAGCATAAAGCTCAGACAACGGCAGCGCGACCCGCCCATCGGAAAAGACACGGCGTCAAAAGGAATCTCATCGCGCTCCCTGAGACGGCCAAGGACTGTCGAGGACTCTTACGATGATTGTACCCTGCCTCGCCTGCTGCGTGACTCTGTTTGGCCCAAGGGATCATGACCCCGTTCCGATGCTTCCTCCGAAATCGGGGAAATCTGAGAAATTCGTCCTTTTCAACGGCAAAGACCTTGATTCCTGGGAAGGACTGACCAACAAATACTGGTCCGCGCGTGACGGGATGATCGTCGGGAAGAGCGAGGACGAATTGAAAGTTTCCACCTTCTTGGTCACGCGAAAGCGTTTCAACGATTTTCATTTGTCCCTGGCTGTCCGCGTCTTAGGGTCTGCCACCCGAACGGGCATCGCCTTTTGGGGCGAGGTCGTCCCGAATCGTGGCGATCCCTTCGCCTACAAGGGGCACCTGTTCGTATTCCCAAAAACTTGGGGCTTGTACGAAACGTTCGGTCGTGGGAATTTAGGAGTCGATCCGCGACCGATCCTGGCGGCGGCGCGAGCAAGAGATTGGAATGACATCGAAATCTTTGCTCAAGGCAACCGTGTCCGCGTGGTATTCAATGGCGTATTTGTCATCGATTGGCGCGATCCGGAACCTCATCGGATTCGTGAGGGGCCGATCGCCCTGCAACTACACGCCTCCGAATTACCTCAGGAAGTCCAATTCAAGGACTTACACATCACGACCTTTCCCGACGATACGCGACTCAAAGATCGAAAGGTAGGGGAGTCCGTACCGCCGGCCGACAAGCGCGAGTAGTCTGCCCCTCCTCTATGTCCGGGGCGACAATTATTGCTCCATCAGATGACGCCCTGTCGTGCAGTCAGGCATCCGGTTCTTGGAGTTTGAGGCGACGACAAAGGGGATTACTTCACCTCGGACAACAACTTGGCGGTGTCGGCTTCCGACAGCGTAAAAACATCGCTCCTGGTGGGGAGACAGGCGTACGCCCGGTTGGTCCCTCCCTGCATATTCCCCAACCAGATTTCGGCGACCTGACCTGTTCCCGTTCGGGCCACGATTCGACGACGGGGCATCGACAGCCCGTAAATCTCCCGCGGCGCGTCGTGATCCTGGACAAATTCTTGTACTTTCAGGTTGGCCAACGAGCCGAGAATGTCGGTGACCGCCTGCTGTTTGATGGAAACATCGGGCTGGCCATCGAGCTTCCAGACTCCGTCGACTTTTCGCAGCAGCGTCTCGCCGGATTCATTCCCCAGCGCCAACGTTTCAACTTGGGCCGCATCGAAACTTGCCAAGACCGAGCGTTTCCGATATTCGGAAGAGGCTTTGGCCGTAACAGGCGGTGAGAGGAGGAAAACGATGTCGCCTTCCCCTAGTCGGGCATAACTGCGTTGCTGCGTCGCGTCCCGCTTGCCGAGCACCAACGTGAGAACTTCCTTTTCGCCTTGGAAAAAACGCCAAATCGTGCTCGGATGGTCGAGTCCGAACTCGGCCAGTTTTTCAGGTGCGGGTTTTTCGGCAACCAGTTCGTCGGCTCGCAAACGATATAACGCGTTGATGAACTCTTCCAGGTCAGCATGTTCGGCATCGGCGGCGATCGGTTCGGTCATCCGCCAGGTTCCCTGCGACTTCACAAACGTCGCTTTCCGCTCTCCCCGCTGAAGAGAGACCTTGTCAGGTTCAGGCAGTCGTCGGACCAGCAGTCGATCGCGGAAGGTGATCGGCTCGGCCAACAATCGTTTCCCCATCAGCGAATCGATCACCCCGACGACGGGAGATTGATCCACCATGACGTATCGTGCGCCTGAGGAATTGTCGGAATCGACCGGTTTGCCCACCTTGATGACTTTCGGAGTCGTTTTTCCAACTTCGCCGAATTCGATCGTGATACGAGCCAGCGGTTCATCTAAACCAAAGGGCTTTAAATCACTCGGTTGATATGCTGCCACACGGTCGGCTCTTAAGGACGCGAGGGTTTTTGCCAGTTCGTCGAGGAAAGGCTCATCGGCCGGCCATTCCGCAGGTTTCGTGATCTTCCAGCCGCCGCCGCGGATCAACTCCAAATCGTTGTCTTTCATCTCGCGTCGAATCGCTTGGATCGGAGCGCCCTCGAGTCGTAGCAGGGTCCGGTCGGCATAATCGAGGTGGGCACGGGTCAATTCTCGAGCCGTGACCGCCGACACAACGTAGACCGCTTTCTTGTCGTCGACGATGACATAGCGCCCGCCGCCGTCCGCTTCCTTGCCCAATTTCAAGACATGCTGAGCTTCGGGAGCGTCGGGTCCAGTGCTCTGCAAGACGATGGTGAGAGAGTCGGCGGGCGATTGCAAACCGAACTCGTCGAGCTTAATGTTCGGCCCATACGCCGCCACACGATCTGCCTGCAGCGCTTCCAACGAACGAAGGGTACTGTCCCAGGTCGGTTGGTCGACCGAAAATCGGACCTCTCCAGATTGAATGGTCCACACGTCTGCGTCTCGCGACGCGATCCACGTCGCGGTGCCCGATCGTTCTAGTTTGCGGATTCGGCTACGATCAATCGCCAGCACACGCCGATCCAACAGCTCCAAGGCGGATCGGTTGGCCTGGAGGAACAACGAATGGGCAATGCGAAAAACGGCCCCATCAACGTCCTGTTTGGCGTACACTTCCGACTTACCCGAAACGGATTTTCCGATGAGCAGGGTCCAGGATTTTGGTGTCGCTGACGCCTCGACCGCTCGATCCGTCGCGCTGAAGCTCAACCGCAGGGCGGGAGGGCTCAACCCATATTGGTCCAATTTGTCCGCCGTGTGAGTTTCGTATCCTTCGATCCGAAGCGAGGCTAACGCATCGAGGATGGGACGAATTTCCGTCTCACTGGTCGCTGCATCGAAAGGCTGGGTCATTTTCCACGAGCCGGCCTCTTTGCGAAGCTCGACTCGATCGGGACCGCGCTCAATTGTGACACTCTTCAGATCGTCTGAAGCCAAGTTCCAAAGGTCTTTTAAACGGTAACTGAGCGAGTCTTGATCCAAGCGATCACGAACGTCTTTACGAATAACGAACACACTATCGCCCGTGGCGAGCTTGGCGTAGTATTCGGGCTTCATCTCCCGTTGCTGACCAACGAGCAGAACTTCCGATTTCTCCCCCCCGTCGCTCAACATCACTCGAATCGTAAGAGCCGGCTTGTCCAAGCCATATGTGGCCAATTGCTCAGCGGTCGGCTTGTCGTTCACGTACTCCACCGCTTCGAGTCGTCCCAGATCGTTGACCAAGTCGTTGGCTTTGAAGCGCTCAACGGGGACCATCACCGGCGACATCAATTTCCACTCACGGTCTTGCTGCTGCAATACGAACGATTCGGCGACCCGTTGCACCTCGATTCGCGTAACTTGCGAAGAATCGAAGTCGAGGATCCGTCGGCCACGGTATGCCAGCGCCGGGCGCGAGGCCAAGCTCCATGCCGACTCGTCAATAAGATTGACGCGGTTCTGACCGGCGACGCGAACATGCACTTTTTTGCTATTGGTGTCTTGAGCACCGAACTCGAAGGTGACCGTCCGCTGACGTCTTTCTTTTGTCCCGCCCGGGGTCGG